>JBFXGF010000056.1:0-7922 GCA_050178275.1 Thermoplasmata archaeon
CGATACTGTTCCTCAACCAGGTCGGGTACTTCCAGAAGGGCTACGGGCCCAAGACGGACGTGACCGACATAAGGGACAGTGTGCCGTACAGGCTCATGGTCGAGCACCTCCTCTCGAGGATGGACAAGGCCTGGGTCGTCGAGGACCTCGCGACCTCCCTGGGCACGACCAAAGCGACCGTGTACAGGCACATCAACAAGCTGAAGGGGTTCGACATACTCGAGGAGATGTACGTCGACCTTCCTGACGGCTCGAAGAAGAAAGGGTACAGGATCAGGTACGGCAACCTGAGCAAGGCCTGGAACTTCACGGAGGCGCATGTCCAGGTCGCGATGGAGAACTACCGGAAGACGGTCGACCACCTCCAGGAACTGGCCTCCAAGAAAGGTGACAAACATGCCAAGAAAAGATGACGCGATAGTGCTGACGCCAGGCTCGTTGTACAGGGTCAAGAGCCTCGAGTCGAGGGACAAGCCGCTCGAGACGATCGGCCTGTTCAGGGGATACGCGGCCATAGCCAACGACACGGCGGTGGTGCTGGATGTGGACATCTCCGCGGGCGACAAGAAGGAGAGGCTCGTGCGCCTCATACCGTCGCACATGATCATCTCCATAGACGTGCTCAAGGCGGAGAAGGCGGAAGAACTCAAGGAGAAGGACAGCAACGCCGTGTACTTCGGGTGATCAAGGGGAGCCATGATCGTCAAGCTGAACCCGGTCGAGATGAAGATACTCAAGATCCTGCAGGACTGGTACCCTGTCACGGTCGAGGAGCTCCGGGAGGAGCTGCGGATGAGGGAGGACACCCTCGAGCGCGCCCTCAAATCCATGGTGGTCAAGGGCGTACTGGCCCTCGAGCCGCTGAGCGACAAGACGTACGTCAGGCTGCTCATGTCGGATGTGACCGTGGCGCCGAAGGGCAAGCGGCCGAAGACAGGCGACGACCCGGACGACTTCTACGACGCCCTGGTCTATCAATGAGCCCGCCAGGCGCCGATAACTAGATATCAGGATTGACTTCTAAGAGCGGCCCGTGGGCTACGTAGACGAGTTACTCCAGGCGATAATCTCGGGCGAGGTGACGACGCGGGACGGCGTCCTGAGGCTCAAGGCCCGGCTGTGCAAGAAGCACGGGCTCGCGAAGGTGCCGACCAACTACGAGCTCCTGGCGGAGGTGCCCGAGGAGCTGAGGGACATCGTGGAACCGCTCCTGAGGAACAAGCCTGTCAGGACGATAAGCGGCGTCGCGCCGGTCGCGGTGATGACGAGCCCGTCCGACTGCCCTCACGGGCGATGCTCGTACTGCCCCGGGGGCGTGCCGAACAACAGCCCACAGTCCTACACTGGCCGCGAACCCGCCGCGCTCAGGGCGGCGACCAACGAGTTCGACCCATATAGGCAGACGTCGTCGAGGCTGGAGCAGCTCAAGGCTATCGGCCACAGGACGGACAAGGTCGACCTGATTGTCATGGGGGGCACGTTCACATCCAGGCCGAGCGAGTACCAGGAATGGTTCGTCAAGCGGTGCTTCGACGCGATGAACGGCAGGGACTCCGAGGACATCGAGTCCGCCCACTCGGTCAACGAGACGGCGGCGTCAAGGTGCGTCGGCCTGACCGTGGAGACAAGACCGGATTGGTTCGATGCCCGGCAGATAGACTGGTCCATGCGGCTGGGCGCCACGAAGGTCGAGCTCGGCGTGCAGATACTGGACGACGAGGTGCTGGACGGGGTCAGGCGCGGGCACCATGTCCTGGAGGTGGTGGAGGCGACCCGTAGGGCCAAGGACGCTGGGCTCAAGGTCTGTTACCACGTGATGCCTGGCCTTCCTGGTAGCACCAGGGAGAAGGACCTCCGCTCCTTCAGGCTGATGTTCGAGGACAGCCGGTTCCGGCCGGACATGCTGAAGATATACCCGACACTGGTCGTCAAAGGCACTGAGCTCTACGAGCGGTGGGTGAAGGGCGAGTACACACCGTTGTCGGAGGACGACGGCGTCGCGCTCGTCGCCGAGATGAAGACGCTTGTCCCCCCCTGGGTGCGCATACTCCGGATCCAGAGGGACATCCCGGCGGGCTTGATAGAGGCGGGGATACGCAAGGGCCACCTGAGGGAGCTCGTGGCTGAGAGGATGGCCGGGGACGGCACCGCCTGCGGATGCATCAGGTGCAGGGAGGTCGGCCACAGGGATGTGGCCGCGTCCGGAGGGGACGCCGAGCCAGTGTTGCGCACACTGGCATACGACTCGTCGGGGGGCGTGGAGGAGTTCATATCGTTCGAGCTCGCGGACACCGGCTCCCTGGTCGGGTATGCCAGGCTGCGGGTCCCCGGGGGCGAGGGCGCAGACCACGCCTTCGTGAGGGAGTTGCACGTATACGGCCAGATGGTCCCGATAGACGACGCTCCGGGGCGAAACTGGCAACATCGCGGGTACGGCGAGAAGCTCCTGGAAGAGTGCGAGCGCCGGGCGACGCGGGCAGGCCGCTCCGAGTTGCGGATCACGAGCGGGGTGGGCGCTAGAGAATACTACAGGTCCCTGGGATACGCGCGCCAGGGCCACTACATGGCCAAATCATTGCGTGGCGGATGACCCGACGCTATGATTATATGACTAGAACCTTTATCGCATAATCGTATCGAAGGGAGGTATCGGTTGGCCTGTCTCAAATGTGGCACCATGACGGAGGACGGTGCCCTGCTCTGCGAATCCTGCGCTGATTCGACGCTCGCAGACCCGCGCTTCTTCCTCAATCCGGTGCTCATCGGCCAGAGCGTCTTTCGCAGGCTTCGTGAGGAGGGCTCAGCGGCCCTCACCTTGGGCCCAGTGCATAGGACAGAGCCCCCTCGGATGGGGTCCTATGACATCGAGCGGGTGGTCAACGACGCCGTCGTGACCGCGATGAAGCGTGAGGACGTGAAGCCGTTCAGTGAGAGGTGCAACACGATACTGGCCCATCTCGGGGTCCCGCTCAAGTTCGACCACCCAGTCATACTCTTGAATGATGACTCCGCGAAGATAGTGGCGGCGATAGTGCTGAAGATGAACGCGCTCGACGGCCTGTATCCGGGAGAGGGTGTCAGCGACCTGTACCTGCGTTTGGGCATGGTTTACTGGTACGCGTATCATGGCATTCTCCTCAGGACGGCCCCGGAGACCTGGTGCACGAGGAAGCGTCAGGAGTTCTACGGTAGGGCCAAGAGATACCTGACGAGCGTCCCCGAGAGTGACGACCTCGGGTCGATCGCGGAGTACAACCTCGGCGTGCTGAGCAGCGACGCCCATGACTGGACGACGGCCGAGGAACATCTGTCGAAGGCCCTTGTGCACTTCCCCGGGGACCTGGGCCTGATCGAGTATCTCGCCAAGGCCCATCTCGAGCTCGGCAACCAGATGGAGGCGATGGCGAGGATAGACGAGGCGTTGGCCTCCGCCAACGTCCCAAGGCTGTGGGTCCTCAAGGGCCGTCTGCTCGAGGACATGGGCATGAGGAACGAGTCGATGGAGTGCTACAACAGCGCGCTCTCGCTCGATCCGAAGTACCTCGAGGCCTACGACCGGATGATCGCCGTCCTGAAGGCGCTCGGGAAGACCGAGGAAGCTTCCCTGACGGAACGCCAGCGTGCGATGGCCAAGACCCCGGACATCGACCAGAAGGTCGCTGACCTGATCTCAGATTTCAAGAGGGCGAGCGCGGAAGTGGCTGTCTCCCATGTCAAGCACGCGTCACCCCCGCCGCACCGCCCGCCGCCTGAGCCCGAGCACCGTGAGAAGGCGTCGTACCCGATCGAGCTGGCGAGGGAGGCGCTCAGCTCAGGCAACTACGACTCAGCCATCCAGATGTCTGAGGAGATCCTGAACGACGACCCCGGGGCCAGGGAGGCCAAGCTGATCCTCATAGAATCGTTGGTGGCGACATCGGACCTGGAGAAGGCGTCATCCGCCGCCCACGCCTTCTACGAGAAGAACCGCGAGGACAGCCGCGCGTGGTACTGGCGCGGGGTCGTGGCCAGTAAGACAGGCAAGTGGGGCGCGGCCGTTCAGTACTACTCGAAGGCCGTGACGCTCGACCCATCCTTCACAGATTCGTGGCTCGCCATGGGCGAGCTCTTGCTCGAGAACGACAAGGTCAGCGGGGCCGACGAGAGCTTCTCGCGGGTCATCCAGATGAGCGCGAACAACCCGCGGGCCTGGCTGGGCAAGGCGAGGGCCATGCGCAAGCTGGGCAGGTGGGGCGCGGCGATACAGTGCATGGACAAGTACAACATGATCGAGCCGAACGACAAGGCCGCATGGCTGTTGAAGGCGGACCTCTTGTTCGAGAAGGAGAAGCACCGGCGCGCTATCGAGGCCTACGACAAGTTCCTAGAGCTCGACCAGGATGACTCCTACGCGCTCGGGCGGAAGGGCATCGCCCTCAACGCCCTGGGTATGCGGGACGAGGCCAGGGCCTGCCTCGAAGAGGCGGTCAGGCTCGACGCCAACAACCGGGAGGCCGCCAACTGGCTCAAGGCAATGGACGATGGAGGCGGGCCCTGATGGTCGAGCTCGACAGGATCCTGAGCGAGCGCTCGGACGAGCGCACGCTGCGGTCCCTGATGGCGCTGCCGGACATGGAGTTCGGCTCGGTCGTCGAGAAGGTGTTGGGCTGCCTTGAGCTCAGGATCCTCAGGAGCAGACCCCGGGGCGAGTACATCATCGCTGATTGCGAGCACAGACCCGACGGGAGGAAGTACACGGTCTTCTTCTCTCGGAGGGACACCCCTGTGGGGAAGAGCGACGTCCAGAGCCTCCTGTCATACACCGAGAAGACGGGTTCGGACAACGCGCTCGTGTTCTCGGCCGGTGGCATAGCCCCCGACGGCGAGCGGATGTTGAAGGGGCGGTCGATAGGTTACGCGGACGGCCCGAAACTGGCCGCCCTGCTCCGCAGGTTCGACCTCGACAAGCTCGTGGTCGGCTACGCCGACTCCAAGAAGGCCGAGGTCGTTCCGGAGCCCGCCCGGATGAAGGTCGCGGGCAGCAAGCTCGAGGACGCCATGAGGGCGGGCTACGACGCCCTCGCCGCCAAGGACCACATGCGCGCCCTCGAGGCGTTCGACCTCGCGATCTACCTCGATGACACGTACGACGTGTCTTGGCGGCTCAAGGGCAACACGTTGGACGAGATGGGATACAACGAGCAGGCCCTCGAATGCTACAAGCGGGCCCTTGAACTGTTGCCCGAGAGCGACGAGACATGGTTCTCGCTGGGGAACTGCTTCTACTCACTCGGCAGGTTCACGGAGGAGATAATGTGCTACGACAAGGCGCTGTTCTACAACCCGCTCCTCCAGAAGGCCATGATCAACAAGGGCTCGACCCTGCACAGGCTCGGCCGGTACCAGGAAGCCCTGGAGACCTACGACCGGGTCCTGAAGTTGAACTACAGGCTGGAGAAGGTCCATAACAACAAAGGCGCGAGCCTGCACGCCATGGGGCGCGGCTTGGAGGCGCTCGACTCGTACAACCGTGCGATAGAGCTCAAGCACGACTACGTCGAGGCTTGGATGAACAAGGGCAACCTGCTCTACGAGCTCGCCCGGTACGACGAGGCCCTCGCGGCGTTCACCCAGGTGACGGGTTTCAGGCCCGATTACCCCAAGGGGTGGTACACGCGCGGCCTCGTGCTGAGGAAGCTCGAGAGGCCGACCCAGGCAAAGGCGGCCTTCGAACAGGCGCTGAGGCTGGACGAGGATTTCACGGAGGCCAGGAAGGCGTTCGAGGAGGAGTCGAAGAAGGTCTCCGCCGGAGTGGCCGACGTGCCGAGGATCGTCGAGGACATATTCCGCAAGCCCGCGTCGGAACAGCCGGAGGCCGCGGAGGAGCCACCGCCGCCACCGCCAGCGCCCGTGATGGCGGAGGATGTCGTCACGCGGGTCCAGGAACGGAAGGTGGAGGCCCTCGCGGAGGAGCTCTACGGGGACAGGGCGGAGCTTCTGTTCCTACTCGGCCGCCTAGACGAGGCGTTCGACTTCCTGGGCAAGTCCCTGCGGCTCGAGGGCGAGAGCGCCCCATTGCTGACCGCCGCTGGCAACGTGCTCTACAGGCAGGGGAAGCTGGAGGCCGCGATCAAGTCGTACGAGCACGCGGTGGCCGCCGACCCGGCGCACGTGCCGTCCCTCATGAACCTCCAGGCCGCACTCATGGACTCGAACGAGTGGGAGCCCGCGCATTCGGTCGCCGACGCGCTCAGGCGGTCCGAGGCCGGCTGGCAGGGGCACGTGCTCGCGTCATTCTCGGCCCGACAGAAGGGCGACTACCCGAAGGCTGTGGAGGATGTCGAGAACGCGATCGCGTCCGAGAGCCTCTCGATCCTGCTGAACTACAGGGGCCTGATCAAGGTCGACGCGGAGGATATGGACGGGGCCGCGGAGTCGTTCGCGCGCGTCAAGGCCTCGCCGCTGGACCCGTCCGAGGCGCACAACAACGCGGGTGTCGTGCTCTTCCTGAAGGGCGACATCGAGGCCGCCAGCCTCGAGTTCGACAAGTCCATCAAGCTCATGAAGGCCAGCGCCCCGGCTTGGAACAACAGGGGCTGCGTGCTCTACAAGATGGACCGGATGCGCGAGGCGATCGCGTGCTTCGAGGAGTCCCTGCTCATATCCCCGACGCCGGTGGCGGCCTACAACAAAGGGTTCAGCCAGCTCACGCTCGACTCGCTCCCGGAGGCGCTCGAGTCTCTCGAGCACTCCCTTAAGCTCGGCGAGACCCCGGAGGCGTACAACGACCGCGGCATAGTCCTCCTTCGGATGGGCAGGATCGAGGACGCCCAGGCCTCGTTCAGGGAGGCGCTGCGTATGGCGCCTCAGTTCAAGGACGCCGCGGCGAACCTGAAGAGGGCGGAGGCTCTCAGGCCGCCGCCCGCGGAGCCGGAGCCCGGCTCGGACGCCCCGCCGGCGATGGAGGTCGTGGGCGGAAAGGAGGCGACCACCCTGAACTTGGCCGAGCTGACGCTGCAGAACCTGAGGGACAAGCGCAAGTCCGAGCTCGAGGCGATATGCGAGGCGCTCGGGGTCAGCTCAAGGGGCACGAAGACCGAGCTGATGAACAGGATAATCAGGATGAAGAAGCAGCTCCCGGGTCAGTGAGCGGAGCTCCCGCTATTCTCTATGCCAGTCCCGATAGTGCCATCAGGCGATGTTCATGACGACGACGTCGCGGACCGCCTTCATCTCGCTGAAAGGCAGCACGAGCCTGCCCTGCGCGTCCGTCTTGAACAGGCGGGGCTCGACCTCCTCGGCCGGGATTACCAGGACGTTCTGGAGTTCCCCGGACTTCGTGTCGATCAGGAAATTCTCTATCATTCCGAGTATCTGGCCATCATTGGTCATCACGGTCTTGCCCTTTAGCTCGGTGATGAATTTGCGCATTGACATCCCATCTCCAGCTATCTGTAGTAGCTGAGGCCATTATCGTCTTTGCTCTTCTTAGACATTGCGGTCTTGAGTTCCCGGGCCTGCGACTCGTAGTACTTCATCGTGTCCTTGTCGGTCGACGGTCTCACCGTCGCGAGCGCGCGCTCGAAGTGATCCATGGTCACCTTCGCGGCCTTCCTGTTCTGCCTGAGCGCCATGAGCCCGGCCTCCCGACACACGTTCTCGATGTCCGCGCCCACGTATCCCTCCAGGCGGTCGGCCAAGGAGTCCAGGTCGACCTTCTCCAGGGGCATGTCCCGCGTGTGCACGTCGAGTATCTTGAGCCTGCCCGCCTTCTCGGGGATCGGTATCAGGAGGAGCTTGTCAAACCTCCCGGGCCTGAGCAGGGCGGGGTCGACTATGTCGGGCCTGTTGGTCGCCGCGATGACGAAGACGTTGTCCATGCCCTCGAGCCCGTCCATGGATGTCAGCAGCTGGTTCACTATCCTCTCCGTGGCCCCGGAGTC
>JBFXGF010000057.1:0-7910 GCA_050178275.1 Thermoplasmata archaeon
CATGGCATCCGGACAAGATTCGCTGGCCAAGAAGATCTCCTATATCATATCAGGATGCCTCATCCTGTTCGCAGACTATATGATTGGAGATGCTCTCCTCGATGGGATGGAAGGGCTACTGCCAGGACTGGCTGTCTTCGCATTCACCGTACTAGGTATCTATCTGCTAGTCGATGGATTCCTCCAGCTCTTCGACACCAATCTGAGACAGGTGGTCTCCGCGCTGTACGACTATGCATCGGGCCAATGAACCACGATTCCCTCACTGACCTCATCCAGCATGCCTACGAAGATGCTGTGACACTTCTCACAATGGGCATAATGCCCCTTTGGCATCTCCTCATGCAACGCCTTTGCTGACTTGATATCCGGGTAGCAGACCGGGCATATCGGCTTTCTCTCCAGGCACATACCACATACTGACTTCACCTCAACCACAGGTTCCACCTTCCAGGCACCTCTATCCACGGTCTGCCCCGCGCTGTAAGTACCGACTACGTTCACGGTACTCCCATTTGCAGTAGCGGTCGTCATACTGCCAGGCGTCCATGGGTTCCGTGTCATCAGACCCACAATAGGGACACTTCAAAGACCGAACGCGCTGGAGATCATCCCATCCGTCAGGCGCGAAGGCCTTCAGCTTCTCAATCGCCATCCTATTGTATGACAGAACCCCAAACCAAGTGACGGCATGGACGCTGTCCATCACGCCGCAGTGGGACAGTAGGTAGGCAAAGGCTCTACGGACCGCCCCGGGTGACTTGAACCCCCGGTAGTCCCCCCGCTCGGCGTCCTTCACGACCTTGAAGATGTAGCCAGAGCGCTCCCGTCCTGGCCTCACGTCGCCCCAGGCAACTCCGATTATATGGAAGTGGATGTGCCCATCGTACTCGAATACACCCCACTCGGGGTTCTTGCGGAAGGGATGCCAAACGGACAAACCGCCTTCAATCCCGTGCTCCCGAAGCACTTGATACGCTCTGTTCCGATAGGTGTTGAAGGTGGTCTCCGAATCCTCGATGGGGAAGGAGACCACGCAGTGAAGCAGACGGAAGCGTTTACACCCTATCTGACGGGAGATATACCTCGCACCCGTCCAAAGCCTCCAAGCCGCTTTCTTGGCCTCTTTAGAGGCCCATTTCTCGTAGCACTCGGGGCAGTCCCTAGTGATGCAGGAGCGCTTCGCTAGGAAGCCTCTAGACCCCTCAGAACACGAATTGCAGAGCATCCAACGCTGTTCTCCGCAGTAGTCGGGCTTCTGCCCGTTCCCTGGCAGTCTAGCCAGATGGTACATTTTTGCACAGGCAGGATACTTGGGCTTCGCCCCGAGACCCAGACCCGACAGAGGGAAAACAAAAGGATAGGAAAGGGTTTCAGTCACTTCTCAATCAGTCTCCCCGGCAAGGAATTCCGGGGAGTGGAATTTTCAAGGGTTAGCCAGACGTCATGGCGGTCCGTTATCCCACACGGTCCACTTCCTCTCTCATCTGGATGCAAGCGGTAAGTCATACGACCGTCATCGACCTGATTATGGCAAGAGAGGCAACATGCGTTACTGCGGAAGCGGATGCTGCCTAGGCGGGCACGAGCCGGTCGACATGCGCGCCCATCGTTAGACTAACGCGCCCATGCATCCCCACACCACTCTTGAGTCGATCTCTCGGGCTCGGGGTCCCACGGGCCTTGAGGACTGCCTCCGAGAGGAACAAAGCATAGAAACCCCCGGCAGAAATAAGGCCATATAGACGCACCGCCCTAGCGGTCCACGGTGGAATCGCCCGATGTCGAAGGGTAAGGGTCTCGCTGTGGCTTTTCCGGTCTTCATCATGCTATGCGTCGCCGTGTTGGTGACGGCGTGCGTACCCTGGAAAGTGAATCCCCAATCAGGCACACTAGGGACGGTCGACGGCGTTTGGAGCACACTTGCGTCGTACGATTTGGACGCGGGCGACACGATATTCTACGAGTACAAGGCCAGTAAGCCGTGTTGGTTCGTGATCACGACTGGCGGCCTCTATCCTGAGTCGGGTGAGCAGCTGAACCTCTCAGGCGTCGAGAACCATGGCGTGTTCGAGTGTCCCGCAGGCGGTACGTACTTCCTCAGGATGATATTCCTGGAGGCTCCACCACTGGAGGGGAGCGTCGACCAGTGGACAGGACACATCGAATACGAATCGTACGCCCAGGATGACATCTCAACGATGATCGAGGTCGCCAAACCAGTCATCCTGGCGTCACTGACCATCGGTCTCGTGCTCCTGGTCATGGGCGCTTCCCCGAACACCCCCAAGGCCCATCATGACGCGAAGACTGACACTCACGGAAGCTACTGGCAGTATTACACGTCGACGATGTCCAACTGGATCGCCATAGTCGCGGGGGGTGCCCTGCTCGTCGTGGCGTCGGTCATCGACATCGCGGACCCCGCGGGATCGGCAGCGGGTATACTGTACGAGGTACTGTTGACAGTCGGTCTTCCGGCCGTGTGGGTCGGGCTGCTCCTCAGCCTGATAATCACCTGGACCAGCTACAAGGCGACCGGGCCTCCGCCGTCAGACTGAATTCAGGCCGCCGCCGCGCGTTCCTCGGCCCCAGCCGCCTGGGCGACACCGCGAGGGTCGTTCGTGGCCTGTTGCCTGACTTAACAGAGCCAACGACGCTTGTTTGATGCGGCGGTATGATATACTAGGACGCCCTGACTGGTAATGCCTTGAGCCGCGAGCAGCAGCCAAGGAGTTCAACAGGAGGTATGCGTAAGTGGACAACCGACCACGCAGGTCAGACCGCGGATTTGGCGGGCCAAGAGAGATGCACTCTGCCAAGTGCTCTGACTGCGGTGCAGAAACACAGGTCCCGTTCAAGCCCACAGAGGGCCGGCCAGTGTACTGCAAAGAGTGCTACCAGAAGCACAGGCCGCCGAGAAGGTACTGATTCTCCGAGGCCTCGAAGGCCTTCTGAGAGTTGCTCCTTATCGACAGAAACCTAGTATGTAATTCAAGCCGCTCCGTTTTTTCTATCATAACATGTCAGCGGCAGCCTTGCCTGGCGGGGCGGTCCTAACGGAAAGCCGAATGGTTTTGGCAAAACGACCTTGTACCGAGTATGCCTCTCCGGGTCGAGGAAGAGGAGTGATGCGTGCGTGCCGGCAAGGATGAACCCATGGCCCCTGCTGCCCTTGGCCGCGAGCATGTCGATGGGCGGCGGCCGCGAGAAACCAGCCGTCACCGTCGACGATGTGGCGAGGAAACTGCGCTTGGACTACCTCTATGCCCAGAAGGACCAGAACCAGAAGACGCTGGACGGGGTCCAGGTGCTCATGGAGCACTTCCAGAAGTACGACTTCAGCCTGGACGCCTTCCTCAACGACACGCTCAACCTCATGCGGAGGCGCCTCTGGATCAGGGAGATCACCGTGGCTCTCTTGGACAGGAAGGAGGACCTGTACAGGTACAAGCTCCAGTCGGGGCTGAGGAGAGAGGCCTGGGAGGCGCACACAGGGCTGAGCTACAGGCCGGCCGACATCGTCAACCCCGCCGTATACAACGGACGGGAGATAAGCAAGGCCACGACGCTGTACCTTGCTGAGGACCATCCCTACGGACAGGGCGAGGACGATACATACAGCCGGCCGATCATGTTGCAGTCCATGAGGACCGCCGTCGACGACAGCATCGAGGGGGACTACCTCGACTCATGGATGTTCGGTAAGGGGAAGGAGATAGTCGGCTGGATAGAGTACTCGGGGACCACGGGGGGGAAGCTGCCCGACGCGATCACCCTCAAGTGGATTGAGCTGCTCGCGTCGCTCGCCGCTGTTGCGTACACTCTGTCCGAGGCAAAAGCGGCTAAGCTCTAGCTGAGGCCCTGTAAGTCGTCTGGTGGCCTGAGCGAAAGCCTATCTCTTCCTGAGTTTCGGGTTGAATATCTCGTCCAGGGCATAGCCCATGAACGTAAAACCCAGGACCACGAAGACAATCATGAGTCCGGGGACCACCACCCACACATACAGCCCCTGTTGGATCGCCGAGGCCAGTTGCGCCTCCTCGAGCATGTTGCCCCATGTGACCACCTTGGCGGGGTCCGGGCCCAGGCCTATGAAGCTCAGCGTGCTCTCGGACAGAATCGATAGGGCGATTGTAAGAATCGCATTGGCAAACATGAGCGGGAACACATTTGGGAAGATATGCTTCCGAACGATATACATGTCATCAGCGCCAATCGCGCGCGCACGTTCAACAAACGAACGCTCCTTCAGAGAAAACACCTGAGCGCGGACAATCCTCGCTGTGCTCGACCACCCTGTTATGCCTATTACGACGACCACTTTGTACACACTAGGGCCACCTGGGAGAACCACCATGAAGACTATCATCAATGCCAGCCATGGTATCACGAGGAACACGTCGGTTATTCTCATCAGCACCTCGTCCCTCGCACCGCCCCAGTACCCGCTCATGAGGCCCACCAGGGCACCCAAGCCCATCGAGACGACTGTCGCGACGAGGCCGACGAGCAAAGACACTCTCGATCCGTAGATGACCCTCGCCAGGATGTCCTGTCTATATGTGTCCGTCCCGAGCCAGTGCTCCGAGCTAGGGCCATCCTCCTTGTCCGCGGAGGCGTCGATGTCATACGGACCCCAGGCATTTTCCCAGCCACCGATGAACGCAAAGACGCTCATGAGGGGCCCGGAGAAGATGGCCATGACTGCAAAGGCAATCAGGATGATGAGGCCGACCATGCCAAGCCTGTTCTTCCTGAATATCGACCATGTCTTGTAGGACTTCGCCGCAAACAAGTGGAGTCTCTCCAATGTGGGCTCGGACATCCCGAGGGAATAACCGATCCGCCCGAGGACCGAGGCTGGGCGCGTCGTCCCGACGACCTCTGACACTCCCGTCTTGTCGACCCTTGCCATCTTGTCACTCCATCTTGACCCGAGGGTCCATGTATATAAGGAGGATGTCTGCGAAGAAGTTCGCAATCACCACGACCAGTGCTATGAGGAAGAAGCATCCCTCAAGCAGTGGGTAATCCAGCTGTTCAGTCGCATACACGGTGAGCCATCCTACCCCTGGGTAATCGAATACGACCTCAGTCTGGAATGCCCCGCCCACGACGAACGCAAGGTCTATGGCAATTAGGGCGACCATCGGGAGCATCGCGTTCGGCACAGCATGTCCCCTCAGCACCTGGCTCTCCTTGAGCCCCTTCGCACGCGCTGTGGTTATGTACTCCTCCGTCATGACATCCATCAAGGCGCCCCTCATTATGACGGAGAATGCGGCAATACTCCCCACGGTGAGGCTCGTCGCGGGCAGGACAAGACGCCAGAGCATGTCCTTGATGGACTCCAGAGTGAACTCGAGCGTGGTCCCAGACGCCAATGCCCTCCCCGAGGGAAAACAGTCGCAGATGACTCCTGTCGAGAAGAGGATTATGAGCATCATGGCGAACCAGAAGGTCGGCATGGCGTAGAAGAACAGAGAGAACGCCATGGTCCCAGTGTCGAGCATGCTTCCCCTCTTCCATGCCGAGAGGACACCGAGGGACATGCCTATCACGATCATGAATATCGAAGACGTGCCTGTGAGGATAAGGGTCCACTGGAGGTTCCCGAGGATGATATCCATCGCCGGCGTTAGAGGCTGCGTTATCGCATTGCCGAAGTCGAATGTGAAGACGTTCTCGACGTACTTGACGAACTGGACGTATGTCGGTTGGTCGAGTCCAAACTCCTTTATGAACTCCTCCTTGTACTCATCCGTGACCCTCGTGTTCCCCCTTAGGTTCGCCAGCGGGTCTCCAGGTATGACCCTGAACAGGAAGAAGTTCATGATGACGACTAACACGATGGTGATGAACGAGTTGAATGCCTTTCTGACAATCATCCATCGCATGTTCCGCATCATCTACACCTTTGACAGTCTCTTGCGTTCTTACGCGTGCGGATGGTATGCTCGCCTGTGGCCCGCCTCAGCCATTGGCGTCGTCCCATCCTTGCGAAATAGGCTGCGCAAGGGGTTTGAGATGAAATGGTTTCGGTCCTATACGGCCCTACGAGGTTGGTCCCTATGGCGGAGGCGGTTCATTGTCCCCTGACCCTGCCTTGCGCTTCTTCATGAGCATCATCGCAGCTATCAGGATAACCACCAGTATTCCGATGGCGATGGCAGCGATCAAGAGGGTGTTCGACCTGGGTTCTTCTGGCTCGGGAGTAAGCTCCACTACGACGACGGTCGTCTCTCCAGCTACCACTGTCGCGTTGGTGGAGTTCGCCTCGTAGCCCGCCTTGGACACCTTCACCTCGGCCAACCCTGCGTCCACATTCCTGAAGGTCGCGTTGCCGGTGGACTGGGTCAAGTACTCATCCGAGAACGCGCCGTATGTCACATTCACAACGGCGGACGCAATAGAGTCGCCCGTCTCCGAGTCCAGCACCCTAACGATGAGCGTGCCCGACGTCAAGGTCAGTGTGAGATTGGCCCAGGTGATCTCGCCTGCGACAACCGTCACCTCAACCGAGTCCATCTGGTAGCCGTCCATCGTCGCGTTAACGGTGTATGGTCCTGCCAGGACGAGCATCGAGTAGCCGCCGTCGTCGCCGGTCGTCCTTGTCTGGTTTCCGGCCGTCACGGTCGCGCCGAAGACTAATTCGGAGTCCTGGTCGACGACGAATCCTTTGATGAGGCCATCGTCCTCGCCCAACTCCGCGAGGACTGTCACGATTAGGTCATCCACACCAGCCTCGCCGCCCGGGTCTGTGACAACCAGCATCACGCCGACTTCGCCGACTTGGTCGAACTGATAGCTGACCGTCTTGCCATAGCGGAGATTCTCGGTCTCGTCTGGCTCGATGAATGTCCATGTCCAGTTCAGAGTCTCCTCCTCGTCGTTCATGTCCGTCGCACTGCCGGCGAACCAGAGTGTGTCACCGACTATGCACCACTGATCCGCGCCTGCGTAGACATTCTCTGGTGGCATCGGGTCGACCCAGTCATCCACAGGAGTGACCTCGAAGAAGAACCACATGGTGCCAGGGGTCATCCCCGGGTTCTCAACCCAGTCAGGGTAGTTGGTGAACTTCTCGACCGTGTACGCATACAGACCGAACGGGTAGTACAGCACAACGTATGGACACTGGTCGTAGAGAAGTTCCTGCATCTCGAAGATTATCGCCTGGCGTTCCTCGAGGTCCACGGTGAACTGCTGTCTCTCGTACAACTCATCGTAGGTCTCATTCGACCAGAACGAGTCTGACCACTTGGTCCAGTCCTGCGGGCTGAGTGGTATCTGCGAGGTGGTCTGCGTCGATAGCATGAAGTTCGGGTCCACATCGGTGTCCCATGCCCATATGAAGAGGTCCATCTGACAGCCCAGCCAGAGGTTGTACATCACCATCTCGGACACGCCGGCGGGCTCGGTGTGAATGCCAATCTTGTCCAGTGCGGCACTGATGCGCATGGCGGCTTCGCGGTCGTCAGGGCTGGTTGTCCTGTAGTAGAACGAGAATGTCAGTTCAACCCCGGACGTGCTGTTCTCCCTGATGCCGTCATCATCGGTGTGAATGTATCCAGCTGCTTCGAGCGTGGCATTGGCGCGGTCAAGGTCGTAGTCCCATCTGTCCTCCTCCGAGACGTTCCAGTGCCAGAATGTCGTTGCGGTGGGGATGATGGAAGTACCCACATCGGCGAGACCCTCCATGACGTCGTCGACGATGTAGTCCTTCTCCGTCGCCATGGCGATTGCCCGTCGGACCGATAGGTTCGTGGTCTCCAGGTTATCGCTCGCTTTCGGGAACGATTCCCTCATGTCCTCGGTGGCGCAATTGATGCCAAGCTCGAATATGGAAAGGGCCTTGCCCGCCTGGCCTTCAATCCCATCGTAGTTCAAGACCTCTTCCCACACCT
>JBFXGF010000058.1:0-7858 GCA_050178275.1 Thermoplasmata archaeon
CGCGCCTCCTCGAGTATCGAGCGCGGGTCCCTGAACGAGACGCGCCCGTAGAGCGGCTCTACGCAGAACCTGCAGCCGCCGGAGACGTACCTGACGCAGCCCCTGTACATCTGCACCTCCGCGATCAGGGGACCCCAGATGTCAGGGTGCTGGGCGCATACCTCCGCGCCCCGCACTAGCCACGAGCCCCACTCCTCCTCGGTCCTGCCCCTGTCCCCGAGCGTCCCCTCGGAGACGGCGTCGAACACCATCGCGTCGAGGTCGCCGGAGGCTATCAGGTCGAACGCGTCGCGCAGGTCCTTCTTGACCGCGCCCGGGGCGACCCCCAGGCTGGCGACTGCCGGCCCCTTGAAGCCCGCCCGGGCCGCCAGCAGCTCTCGGTCGCTCGCGGGCATGCCCCTGATGTACTTCCCCGGGACGGCGACGTTCCTGACCACTGCCAGCAGGTCCCCGCCCGGGAGTCCGCCATTGCCCTCCCTCCACTGGTCTATGGTCACGTAACGGACATCCGCCCCCGCGGCCTTCGCGGCGCCGTAGCAGAGCCTGACGTATGGCGACACGTACGGCGGCACGCCCAGGCAGGCGGGTTCGTCGGTGTATCCGTCGAGCAGGACTACCCTCATGTCCGTTCCGAATCGATTTGTCCTCATAATATGTTCAGTTCTCGGAGCGGTCGGCCGACGCGCGCGCCCGGGGATGGAAGTGTACGACAACAATCTATTAATCCGTCGAAATTATCACGTGCTGGTAGCAAGAACCGCAACAAACAGGCGTCATGGTTGCGGGAAACAGTGAGTCAGAGCAACGAGTTTCGACGTCGATACTGATACAAAGGGGTTGAATCGAATGGCGAAGAAATCAAAGGCGGCCAAGAAGCCCGCCAAGAAAGCGACTGTCAAGAAGGCGAAGCCGAAGAAGGCGTCCGCGAAACCAGTGACCGTGGAGGCGCTGCTGAAGAAGGCGTACGAGCCCGCGAGGCTCGCGATGGTATACCACCCGTTCTACGCGGGCAAGATCGAGATCGTCTCCAAGTGCGCGGTCAGGGACTTCAACGACTTCGCGATCTGGTACACGCCTGGCGTGGCTGAGCCGTGCAAGGCGATAAACAAGAACAAGGACCTGTCGTACATCCACACGCACCGGAGGCACCCAGTCGGTGTCATAACCGACGGCACGAGGGTCCTGGGCCAGGGGGACCTCGGCCCCGAGGCGGGCATGCCGGTCATGGAGGGCAAGTCACTCCTGTTCAAGTACCTGGGCGGCGTGGACGCGTACCCGATCTGCCTCGGCACTAAGGACCCCGAGAAGATCATCGAGACCGTCAAGGTGCTGCAGCCGTCCCTGGGCGGCGTCAACCTGGAGGACATCTCGCAGCCCAAGTGCTTCTACATACTCGAGCGCCTGAGGGCCGAGTGCGAGATACCCGTCTGGCACGACGACCAGCAGGGCACGGGCACGATCGTCGCCGCGGGCGCGGTGAACGCCGCGAAGATCGTCGGGAAGAAGCCGTCCGAGATGAAGGCCGTGTTCATCGGCGCGGGCGCCGCCAACATCGCCATCTCGAGGATCATGCACATCTCCGGGTTCAAGTGGGAGAACATGATCATGTGCGACTCGAAGGGCACGCTCCACCTCGGCAGGGAGGACACGAGGGCCGAGTACAAGGAGAAGTGGTTCATGTGCGAACACTCCAACAAGGAGGGGTGCGTCGGCGCGCCCGTGGATGCCATGAAGGGCGCGGACATAGTCGTCGCGGCCTCCAAGCCCGGCCCGGGCACGGTCAAGCCCGAGTGGATCAAGGGCATGGCAGACGATTCGATAGTGTTCGCGACAGCGAACCCGATCCCCGAGATATGGCCCTGGGAGGCCAAGGCGGCCGGGGCGAAGATAGTCGCCACTGGCAGGTCGGACTTCCCGAACCAGGTCAACAACTCGCTCGGGTTCCCCGGCATATTCAGGGGTACCCTGGACGTGAAGGCGAAGACCATCTCCGACACGATGTGCCTGGCGGCGGTCCTGGAGATCGCCAAGACGGCCGAGGACAACGGCCTGAGGGAGGACTACGTCGTCCCGACCATGGACGAGTGGGATGTCTTCCCGAGGGAGGCCGCGGCGGTCGGCACGGCCGCGGTCAAGGAGGGTCTCGCGCGGGAGAAGAAGAGCAGGAAGGAGCTCTACGAGACCGCGTCCGCCATCATCAAGAGGGCCAGGGACCAGACCAAGTACCTGATGAAGGGCGGGTACATCCGGCCGCCGCCGAAGGCGTGAGGCCGACAGCGGGGACAGTCCCCAAACCGTTTCCCCAAACCCCATCTCGCATTCTATATGTCGCGCGCATCCTGAGCGACCCGCTCCTGGCCAGCCCCTGTCCGCCCGCGCGGGAAGGCCAGGCCTGGGATATGAAAATCACGCGAGGACCTCTCAAGGTCAGAGCAGTCCCATCTCGACTATCTCGACGCTCTGCACGCCTGGCACGCCGGATATCGCGGTCTCGACCTGCTCCGCGCCACCCTTCTTGTCGTCCAGGACCACGAGCACGTGCAACGCGTTCAGCCCGAACGCGACAGGCCTCTTCTCGGCGGCCCTCATGGCGGCGCCTTCTGGCAGCGCCGACCTGATATCGTTCTCGAGCTTGACCAGGTCCACCTCGATGCCTTCCGGCAGGACCCTGTATTGGAGGCCGACCTCTCCCATCTAGAACACCTCACGGACCGGTGAACCCGCACGCGGGGCACTTGTAGTGCACGCTCTGGTCCCTGCAGTTCATGCACCTTCCAATCTCGGCTTGTCCACACTTGGGACAGAGGAACGTGGTCTCGGTCTTCTTGACAAGGCGTACGCCGCAAGACGAACAGACCTTCTCCTGGCCTTCCAAATCCTTCTACCTCGGGGCTGAGGAATATACTATCTGTATATAACTCTATAGCACCCCCCACGAGGGGGGGATTGGCGCGAAGGCGGCTATCGTGTACGACAGCGTCTATGGCAACACCGAGCTCGTGGCCAAGGCGATCGCCGAGGCGCTGGAGGCCGCGGGACACCTCGCCCGGACGGTGCGGGTCAAGGAGGCGCTCAAGGCGCGGTTGGATGGGGACATGCTCTTCGTCGGCTCGCCCACAAGGATAGGGACGATGACAACGAGGGTCAGGAATTTCCTGAGGCAAATGGATGTCATCCCTTGGCTCGGCAAGCCCGTGGCCGTGTTCGACACGGAGGCGGAGGAGTTCGTTGAGGGCAGCGGCGCGACCGCCGCCTCGAAGATGCACGACCTCGCGCAATCGAGGGGCCTGAGCGTCCACACCCCCGTGCTCAAGGTCGGCGTCTCCGGGGTGAAGGGCCCCCTGTCGACGGGGTATGACACCGTTGTCGAGGCATATGTGAGGGAATTCCTGAGGGCGGCGGGCTCGCGGGGCTAGACCGCACTGGCTCCCCCGGACGGCCGCGATCCGTGGCCAAGCGTGATAGACTGTAGCATGGGAAAGGTTCATAACCGTTGTCCAAATAGGGCATTTTATAATTCGATTTATATGTATATTTGGTGTAACAAATTGTGATACACCTCCGAACCGTGCGAATCGTGTCGTCCGAAACAAGTCATTAAATACTTGAAGTGACTACACGGCCTGCTAACGCAGCCTAGGGTATCCACGCCGCCCAGGGCCCGTAGCTCAGCTAGGTAGGAAATCTCATGCATTCTCGATGTGTCGGTTTCCCTAGAAAGAGCATCTGCCTTTTAAGCAGGTGGCCCGGGGTTCGAATGACTATGCCTAACAGACTAGTCTCGGAAATCCCCGCGGGCCCGCCGGGCGACGGGATCGGTCCGTGGGAGAAACGTGGGAACGACCGTCGGTTGGATGTCCTAGCGCTCGTGCGGTGATCTAGATGGCCAGAGAATTTAACGTTCTGGAGCATGAGCTCGTGCCCGAGCATCATCTCCTGTCGGAGAAGGAGGCCGAGAAGATTCTGAAGGACCTGAGGCTGACCAAGGACCAGCTTCCGAAGATCAGGATCTCGGACCCGTGCATCCGCGCGCTCGACGCGATCTCGGGGCCGGTCGAAGAGGGAATGGTAGTCAAGATTGTGAGGCGCAGCCGGACCAGCGGCGTCTCTACGAGCTTCCGGCTGGTCGTACGGGGGTGAGCTATTGAGGGAACTAGTTGAAACCTATTTCAGAGAGCGCAGCATCGTCAACCACCACATAGCGTCGTACAACGACTTCCTGCCGACGATCGACCACCCGAACTGCAGGATGCAGAAGATCGTGGATCACGTCCGGGCGTCCCCCGACGAGAGCGACAGGGGCGTCATCAGGCTCGACCCCGACAGGACCGAGGGCAAGATCATCGAGATCAGGATCGGCCGCAAGCGGGACGAGAAGACAGGCCTGGTCGACATGGCGGCCAGGCCGACGATCACCGTTGGCAGGCCGGTCATCAAGGAGGCCAACGGCGCGACGCACGACCTCTACCCGATGGAGGCCCGGTTGAGGAACCTCAACTACTCCGCCCCGATCATGCTTGAGTTCACGATACTCGAGGACGGCATCGAGAGGGAGCCCGAGAAGGTGCACATAGGCGACCTGCCAGTGATGGTGAAGTCGAAGAAGTGCAACCTTCACAAGGACAACCTGGAGATGGACAGGGAGCCGTCGGCCGAGGACGTCCAGAACTACCTCGTCAAGATGGGCGAGGACCTGTGCGACCCCGGCGGATACTTCATCATAGGAGGCACCGAGAGGGCGCTCATATCACTCGAGGACCTCGCCCCGAACAGGGTGATGGTCGAGACCAACGAGCGCTACGGGACGAGCCTGCACGTGGCCAAGGTGTTCTCTCAGAAGGAGGGGTACAGGGCACTCACGCTCATGGAGAAGAAGAAGGACGGCATACTGGCCGTCTCTGTCCCGGCCGCCTCCGGCCAGATACCGCTCATAGTGCTCATGAAGGCCCTGGGGATGGAGAACGACGAGGAGATCTACAAGTCCATCGTCTCCGACCCGCAGATGGCCAACATCGTGTACGCCAACATCGAGGAGTGCCAGAACAAGAAGCTGTACCCCCCGAACGGCATATACACGACCGAGGACGCGATACTGTTCCTGGAGCGCAAGTTCGCGACCGGACAGGCGAAGGAGTACAGGTCGAAGAAGGTCGAGAGCATCATCGACAGGTCCCTCCTGCCGCACCTGGGCGACACCGCCGAGGCGAGGATGAAGAAGTCCATATTCCTCGGCAGGGTCGCGCGGACGATCCTGGAGCTGGAGCTCGGGAAGAGGAAGGAGGACGACAAGGACCACTACGCGAACAAGAGGCTGAAGCTCGCGGGGGACCTGATGGAGGACCTCTTCAGGGTCGCGTTCACGAACCTGATCAAGGACTTGAAGTACCAGCTCGAGAGGGGCTACACGAGGAAGAAGGGCCTCAGGATATCATCGGCCATCAGGCCGGACCTCCTGACCCACAGGCTCCTGCACGCGTTCGCGACCGGCAACTGGGTCGGTGGAAGGGCGGGCGTGTCCCAGCTGCTGGACAGGACGTCCAACATGAGCGCCCTGTCCCACCTGAGGCGCGTCACGTCCCCGCTAACGAGGAGCCAGCCGCACTTCGAGGCGCGTGACCTGCACCCCACCCAGTGGGGCAGGCTGTGCCCGAACGAGACCCCTGAGGGCCAGAACTGCGGCCTGGTCAAGAACTGCGCGCTCATAGTCGATGTCAGCGAGGGCACTGACGACAAGGACGTCATCTGGCTCCTGCGCGACCTCGGCTCCAAGGATGTGAGCGAGCAGCAGACGACGGAGACACGTGTCTACGTCAACGGCGACCTCATCGGCCTGCACGACAAGCCCAAGGAGCTCGTCGAGGAGATCAGGCAGAGGAGGCGCTCGGGGCTGCTGTCGTCCGAGGTGAACGTGCGCTTCGACGACAACATGAACGAGATCATAATCAACTGCGACGAGGGCAGGCTGAGGAGGCCTCTGCTCGTCGTGCGCCACGGCAAGACGCTCCTGAACCACAGGCACGTCGAGGACATGCGCTCCAAGAAGGCGAAGTGGGCGGACCTCATACGCGAGGGCGTGGTCGAGTGGATAGACGCGGAAGAGGAGGAGGACTCCTACATCGCGGGCTCGGCCTACATGGCGCCCCAGAAGTGCGACCACTGCGGCAAGCTCCTGTCCGAGACGGACGTGGACTGGCGCAACCCGGGCGAGGAGGGCAAGGTCGTCTTGGAGTGCAAGAGCTGCGGCGGCACGATGCAGGTCGAGTCGCTGCTCAAGGACGACCACACGCATGTCGAGATAGACCCCATGGTCATCCTGGGCGTCTGCTCGGCGCTGGTCCCGTACCCGGAGCACAACTCCAGCCCCAGGGTCACGATGGGGTCTGGCATGGCCAAGCAGTCGCTCGGCCTCAGCTCGTCCAACTACAGGACGAGGCCCGACACCAGGAGCCACGTGATGCATTACCCGCAGAAGCCGCTGACGACCACGAAGCCGATGGAGTTCGTGGCGTTCGCCCAGAGGCCCGCGGGCCAGAACTTCGTGGTAGCGATCATGTCGTACCAGGGGTACAACATGGAGGACGCCATAGTCATGAACAAGTCCTCCGTGGAGCGCGGACTCGGCCGCTCGGCGTTCATGAGGACGTACAGGGCCGAGGAGCGCAGGTATCCAGGTGGCCAGGAGGACCACTTCGAGATACCGAGCCCTGATGTCAGGGGCGCGAGGGCCGACCAGTCCTACAGCAACCTGGGCGAGGACGGCCTCATCAGCCCGGAGACGAGGGTCGAGGGCGGCGACGTCCTCATAGGCAAGACCTCCCCGCCGAGGTTCCTCGAGGAGGAGGCGGACTTCCTGACGCCCCAGAAGAGGCGCGAGACATCCGTGACCGTCAGGCCGGGCGAGAAGGGCTGGGTCGACTCCGTCATGCTGACGGAGTCCGAGAACGGCTCCAGGCTCGTCAAGGTCAAGGTCAGGGACGAGAGGACCCCGGAGCTGGGGGACAAGTTCGCGTCGAGGCACGGGCAGAAGGGCGTCGTCGGACTGCTGGTCCCGCAGGAGGACATGCCGTTCACGGAGGACGGCCTGGTCCCGGACCTGATAATCAACCCGCACGCCATCCCATCGCGTATGACCGTCGCCCACGTGCTCGAGATGATCGGGGGCAAGGTCGGCTCGATGGAGGGCCGGTTCATAGACGGCACGGGGTTCAGCGGTGAGAGGGAGGAGGCGCTCAGGGACGCCCTCATCAAGAACGGCTTCAAGCAGAACGGCAACGAGGTCATGTACGACGGCATCACCGGCCGCAAGGTCGAGTCCGAGGTGTTCGTCGGGGTCATCTACTACCAGAAGCTGCACCACATGGTCTCGGGCAAGCTCCATGTCAGGAGCAGGGGCCCTGTCCAGATACTCACGAGGCAGCCGACCGAGGGGCGCTCGAGGCAGGGTGGCCTGAGATTCGGTGAGATGGAGAGGGACTGCCTGATAGGCCACGGCGCGGCCATGGTCATCAAGGACAGGCTGCTGGACGAGTCCGACGGGACGCTCCAGTACGTCTGCGGCAACCCGAACTGCGGCCACATAGCCATACTGGACAGGCGCGGCACGCTCAGATGCCCAGTCTGCGGCAACAACTCGAAGGTGTACCAGGTGCAGACCTCGTACGCGTTCAAGCTGCTCCTGGACGAGCTGCTGTCGTTAGGCGTTGTCATGCGTCTTCAGCTGGAGGACTTGAAATGATGATTTCGGGCGTTACGAAGAGGATATCCGCGATCAAGTTCGCGCAACTGTCGCCGGACGAGATACGCAAGATGAGCGCCACCAAGATCATCACGGCCGACACCTACGACGACGACGGCTTCC
>JBFXGF010000059.1:0-7812 GCA_050178275.1 Thermoplasmata archaeon
GTACCAGAACGAGTCCTCGCTGTCCGTGTCACCGCGCGGCACCGTACTTTCACTCGACGTAGACGCGATCCTGAGGATGCACGTGGAAGGCGTCGTGCTGGGCGCGGCCGAGGATATCACGCTCAAGTTCTCAGGCCTCGACAAGGTCGGCCTGGACCTCGGCACCTCCTTGACGTACTCCGTCTATCTCAGGCCGGGGACATACTCGGTCTACGCGACGGGCATGACTGGCCCGGTCCCGTACGCGTACATGGAGTCGATCGAGGTGTCCCTGTTCAGCGCTGAGTACGACATACAGCTCGAACGCGCGTACAGGCTCTCAGGGTACATCAGCATAGACGGCTCCGTACCCGACGAGCCGGTCACGGTCTTCGTCGACTCGGACGCGGGCGTCCAGGTGATGAACACCTCCTTGAGGTCGGGATACTACTCACTAGTCCTCCCTGAGGACGACTACTCGGTCACGTTCCTGCTGGAGGGCGTCGAGCACAACGACGAAGGCAGCGTATATGTCGAGTACTGGAGCGACGCGACGGTCACGATAGATTCCGGCGACGTCGCGCATGATGCCGCCCTGAGCACGCGCCTGGACAACGCGACCGTGGAAGGCACGGTCGTCGACGAGCGCGGCGACCCAATCACGGCCACCGTCGAGCTGCTCCCGAACGGCGATTACGGGATGTACGCGACCTTCGAGACCAGCTCATCAGGCGCGTTCTCCGCGGATGTGCAGCCGGGCGAGTACACCGTGTACGTGACCCGGTCCGTGGACATGCGCGTGTCAGTATCCAGCCTCGACCTGGCCAGGAACTCGGACGCGACCCTAGCCATACAGCTGTCCCTGGGTCAGTACCTGCAAGGCCGGCTGACTGTCGCGGGCGAGCCGAGCACAGAAGCCGTCACCGCGTCCAGCGCGGGCACGGTCCTGACGGCCATCCCGTCCGAGGATGGGTACTTCCAGTTCCTCCTCCCGTCCGGTAACCACACCGTCGCGTCGAGCGCGGTCAGGACCGAAGGCGGGCTTTCCGTCTCCTACAGCCTGACGAAGACGGTGGCGATCGCGGACAGCAGCGTGTACGTGGACTTCACACTCATCAGGGACACGAGGCGTTATGTCGAGGCGACCTGGGACGATAGCAGGGCCGCGACCCTGTCCCCTGGCCAGACGACCAGCTACCTGATAAAGATCGAGAACACGGGCAACGTGGCCGACACGTTCAAGGTGACATACACCGGCACAGACTTCGACGCGGTGTTCGAGCCGAGCGAGGTATGGGTCGACTTCGGCACGGGCGACAGCACGGCCTATGTCGTGGCCGACCTCACGGTGACCGACACCGCCAAGGCGGGGAACACCACCGCGTCCGTGACGGTCGCCTCCAAGACGCTGTCCTCAACGAGGGCGACCGTCAGGCTCCTGGTGAACGTCCTGCCCGTCAGGTCCGTATCGGTCGAGAGCCTCAACACCTCGGCCGCGACGTCATCCAACATGACGATGACGAAGTTCCTGCTCAACAACACGGGCAACATCGAGGACGACTTCATGGTCGTGGTCTCGTCGACGGACGCACTGAACGTGTCTGGATGGTCCGCGAGGATAGTGGACCCCGCTACCGGGGACGCGGTGACGAACGTGACCCTCGAGGCGTTCTCGTCCAAGGAGCTCGCCGTTGAGTTCACGGCGACACGGGCGACGCCGGACCCGAAGGTCGAGGCGACGGTCCTGGCGTATTCGTCCATCGAGGGCTCAGTGAGCGGATACGGGGCGGTTCCCGTGATGGTGGCCGACGTGGTGATCGGGCCGGGCGACCTGGATGTCGTCAGGGACGATGTCACCTACGAGTACGACGTCGCGCGGCTGTACACCAACATAGGCCTCGTGGTCGCGATCGTGGCGCTCGTCGCCATGTTCTTCATCCTCAGGAAGCGCAAGGGGCTCGGCGGAGGTGGCAAGAAATGAGGCCGCGCCGCCCAGAGGCGTTCCTGTTGCTCTTCGTGATGATGGTCAGCCTGTCCGGGGCGTCCCTGCTCGCCGTGTCAGGTCCCGCGTCGGCGTACACGCCGGTCGAGGTGTCCCTCGAGGCCCCCTCGTTCGCGGGGACGCTGGAGGCGGTCAAGTGCGTGCTCACCGCTTCGGGCGGCCCGGCCGTGGAGTACGGGACCAACTACACCTTCAAGGCGGAGATCGTCGCCGACAACGTGACGGGCTCGTCTGTCTCCCCGTCCACGGGCTCGTCCGCCAGTGGCAAGTTCAATATCACTGTGACCATGCCTGGCGAGGCCCAGGACATCAAGGTCAAGATCAACGTGACATCGAAGGCCCAGGACTCCAAGGACAATGTCTACAAGGTCCGGGAGTTCGAGATAAAGGTCGTCTCACCGATCGTCATCACCGCGACCGTGCACAACACGGGCGAGGTTGACGCGACGGACGTGACGGCCACGTTCTACGCCGACGGCATCCTGCTGGGCGAGCGCGTGTTCGACGTCCCGGCGGGCGAGAGCACCGAGCTGGTGTACAACTGGACCTGGGCGAACGTGGCCGACGGGAAGCATGTCGTCACGGTAATCGTCGACGACGAGGACGGGCTCGTGGAGTTCAGCGACGGGAACAACGTGTACTCGATGACGATTTACGTGGGCTCCGAGGGGAACCCGATCGGGGCCGTGCTCACCGTGGGTGTCATACTAATGAGCGTGTTGGTCGCGCTGATGGTCCTGGCGAAGCCGCAGCGGAAGAAGTGAGCCGACCCAGGCGTTGGGATAACCTGAAATATCCATTAGGCTCTTACCCGCATACCCAATGGGAGTGACTCTATTGTCAGATGATATCGTGGAGGTCTCGGACGACAACTTCGCGTCCGTCGTCAAGAGCTCGGGGAAACTGATCGTGGATTGCTGGGCGCCCTGGTGCGGCCCATGCCTGATGCTCGCGCCGACGTTCGAGGCGCTCGCGAAGGACTACAAGGGGCAGGTCACCTTCGCGAAGCTGGACACGGACAAGAGCGCCAGCACGGCGATGTCCCTGGGGATCAGCGGCATCCCGACCCTGATATTCTTCAAGGGCGGGGAGCAGGTGGAGCGCGTGACGGGCGTCCGCCCGAGGGCGGACATCGAGAGCACGATGAAGCGCGTGTTCGGCTGATGCTCACATCTTCTTGAGGAGCTCCTCCAGCTTTCCCTGGAGGTTCATCGCGCTCGCGGCCACGGCGACCTCGCCGCGCGTCTTCTCGAGCAGGCTCCTCGCGATGTCCTGCTTCCTCCTGACGGCGACGATCGCGTCCGGGTAGTCGAACCTCATGAGCGCGGTGTAGATGTCCTCCATGCGGTCGAGGAAATAGTTCGCTCGCATCACGTTCCCGCGCTTCAGCTCGTCCAGGGAGAACCTCCGCAGCTCGCCGACGGTGTCGCCGAGCGCTAGCAGGTACGGCACGCTCTCCACGCCCAGTTCCTCGGGGGACGGCACATCGTCCTTCTCGAGTAACGAGAGCATGATGCCCACCTCCGAGTACTCCTGGAAGGCGCTCTCCACGTACCCCGCGGACGCAAGGTCCGGGTGGTCCGCCAGGAGGCTCGACAGCCGGGAGGCCTCGTCCCTGAGGTCCTCAAGCATCTCGTCGAACTCATCCTCCCTGTGGAGGCATTTCATCACGGTCCCGGAGAGACGCACGACCGCCCTGGACGACTTCAGCGCGACCTCCCTGATCTGGTCCTTCTCATCCAGCTCTTCCTCTATCTTCGAGACGACTCTCTCCAGGTTCATCATGAGCCCAACCCTCTTATACCGTTCATCCGAGCGACCTTCCTGTCCAGGACGTCCTTCTTGCCTATGTCGTGCCTGACGAAGACCTTTCCGCTGACATGCCGGACGCCGTCCTCGGCGACGCGCTCGGCCTCCTCGAGGCTGTCGGCGACGCCCACCACGCCCACTGAGCGGGAGGTCGTCGTGTACACCTTGCCGTCCTTCTCGTTGACGTTGGCGTAGTACAGGATGGCCCCCGCGGCCTCTATGGCCTTCTCGTCCACCACGATCTCCTCGCCCGAGAGCGGTTTGGAGCCGTAGCCCTGGGGCACGACATACTTGCACACCGACGCCTTGCTCGCGAACCTCACATCGGTCCCCGACAGGTCCCCGGCGGCCATGCCCTGGCATATCGCCCCGAAGTCGCTCTCGAGGAGGGACAACACGTTCATGGCCTCAGGGTCCCCGAACCTCGCGTTGAACTCTATGACCTTCGGGCCGTCCTTCGTGAGCATGAACTGCCCGTAGAGCGGGCCCCGGTACTCAGCCTCCTCACCCTTGAGCGCCCCGACGGTGTCGGTCATGATGGCGACCGCGTCGGCGTAGTCCTGTCTGGAGAGGAACGGGAGCAGCCCGTCGTTCTGTGAGTACGACCCCATCCCGCCGGTGTTGGGGCCCTGGTCCCCCTCATACGCGCGCTTGTGGTCCTGCACGGCGGGCATGGGGACCACCCTCTTGCCGTCGCAGAACGCCTGTAGAGTGAACTCCTCGCCCACGAGCCTCTCCTCCAAGACGATGCTGGCTCCCCCTATCTTCCTGGAGATTATCTCGCTGGCGTACGCCAGGATGTCGTCCTTGGTCATCAGGTGCTCGCCGACCACCTTGACACCCTTGCCGCCCGTGAGCCCGACGGGCTTGACGACGATATCCGTCCCGAGCTCGTCGAGCGCCTTGAGCGTGTCGTGGACGGTGTCAGCCTTGACGAACCTCACGGACCCGCGGATCCCGTGCTTCTTCATCAGGTTCCTCATGAAGCTCTTCGAGGTCTCTATCCTCGCCGCCCCCTTGGTCGGTCCCGCTGTGGGGATACCGGCGGCGACCAGGCCGTCCACCAGCCCGACCTCCAGGGGGGCCTCCGGACCGACGACTGCTAGCTCGACGCCCCTGCTCCTCGCGAAGCCCACGACCTCGGTCACGTCCCTCTCGTCGACGAGGGCCACCTCCTTCGCGAGCCTCGCGATGCCCGGATTGCTGTTCTTCATGCAGACGAACACATCCGCCCCGGACCTCGCGAGCGCGAGCACCATCGCGTGCTCACGCGCCCCTCCACCTACGGCCAGCACTCTCATGTTACGCAACCTCCGAGGGCATCAGGTTCAGCTCATATGAACATTGCCACCTTTGCCCCGTCATGCCCTCCCGCACGGTCCAGCAAACCATTTAAGACGGCTAACTCCTTCTACCGCCCGATGACTCACACTGGCCTCGCCGCGGAGCTGCTGAAGGCCGCGGGCGCCGATGTCGGGGACATTGTATCCGTCAAGCGGGGGCAGGAGACGTATACGGGCGTCCTCATGCCGCGCCACGAGTTCAGCGACGAGTCCATCATCACGCTCAAGCTCCCATCGGGGTACAACATCGGCGTGCGCGTCACCGAGGGCTGCACCGCATCCGTCGTTTCCGCGAAGGAGACCAAGGACCATGTCAGGAAGTCGATGCCCCGGGGCGAGGGGAAGAAGGACGTTGCGGTCATAAGCACGGGCGGCACGATCGCGTCGTACGTGGACTACAGGACCGGCGCCGTGCACCCGGCGAAGTCCGCGGAGGAGCTCGTCTTCTCGGTGCCTGAGCTGATGGACCTGTGCAACGTCCGGGCCAAGGTGCTGTACTCCATCCTGAGCGAGAACATGACCGTGGCCCATTGGCAGGGGCTCGCTCGGGCGGTCGCGGAGGAGCTGAACTCAGGCGCCACGGGAGTCATCGTGCCGCACGGGACGGACACGATGGGGTTCACGTCCGCGGCCCTGTCGTTCATGCTCAAGAACCTGACGGGCCCGGTCGTGTGCGTCGGCTCCCAACGGTCGTCGGACCGCCCGTCCTCCGACGCGACCATGAACCTGCTGGCGGCCACGAGGCTCTGCGTCGACTCCGACCTGGGCGAGGTCGTCGTGGCCATGCACGGCGAGTCCTCGGACACTTACTGCACCGTACACAGGGGCACCAAGGTCCGGAAGATGCACTCGTCCAGGCGGGACGCGTTTGCGAGCATGAACATCCGCTCGATAGGCAGGGTGGAAGGGCCGGAGGTGAAGCTCAGCGGCCAGTACCTGAAGCGCTCGGTCGGCCCTGTCGAGGTCAGGGACAAGATAGACGGGCGCGTGAGCCTGCAGTACTTCTACCCAGGGTTCGAGGAGGACCACTTCGACATGATCGCGTCGAACGTGAAGGGCGTCGTCGTCGCCGGGACGGGCCTGGGCCATGTGTCGGACCCTATCATCAACTCCATCCGGAAGGCCGTGAAGCGCGGCGTGCACGTGGTCGTGACGACGCAGTGCCTGCAGGGCTCGGTGAACCTCAACGTGTACTCGACCGGCAGGGACATGGTCAGAGCGGGCGCGCTCCCGGTCGGGGACATGTTGCCGGAGACGGCGTACGTGAAGCTCATGTGGGCCATGGGCCAGACCGACGACTACGCCGAGGTCAACAAACTGATGCTCACGAACATCGCGGGAGAGCTGACCAAGGGGAGGGAGCTCTGACATGGACTACGGCACCCTCGGGCTGAAGATCGGCATAGAGATACATCAGCAGCTCTCCACGGGCAAGCTGTTCTGCGGCTGCGCGTCCGAGCTCGTCGACGAGCACCATAAGGAGATAGTCCGGTGGCTCAGGCCGACCCAGAGCGAGCTCGGGGAGATCGACAAGGCGGCGCTCGAGGAGGCCGAGAGGAAGCTCCAGTTCAGGTACCAGACGGTGCCGTGCTCGTGCCTCGTCGAGGCGGACGAGGAGCCGCCCCACGACGCCAACAAGCTCGCGATAGAGGTGTCACTGGAGATGGCCTCGCTGCTCCACATGACCCCGGTCGACGAGATCCACTTCATGCGCAAGATAGTGATAGACGGGTCGACCACGGGAGGGTTCCAGAGGACCGCGCTCGTCGCCACCAAAGGGTCCCTGGAGCTGGGCGGCAAGACGTTCGGCATGGCCACCGTGTGCCTCGAGGAGGACGCCGCGAGGAAGATGTCGGAGCACGGCTCGGAGGTCACGTACAGGCTCGACAGGCTCGGCATCCCGCTCGTGGAGATCGCGACGGACCCGGACATGACGACCCCGGACGAGGCCCGCGCGGTGGCCGCCAGGATAGGCGCGCTCCTGAGGGCCACGAAGAAGGTCAGGCGAGGCATCGGGACCATCAGGGAGGACCTGAACATATCCATATCGGGCGGCGCCAGGATAGAGATCAAGGGCGCCCAGGACCTCAAGCTGGTCCCGGTCTACATCGAGGAGGAGGTCAAGCGCCAAATGGCGCTCCTGGAGGTCAAGGACATCCTCAGGGCCCGGGGTGCGAAGAAGGTCGAGCCGGAGGTCAAGGACCTCACGGCGCTCCTGAGGGGCACGTCGTGCCGGGTCCTCAGGTCGACCGTGGACGCGGGCGGGAGGATATTGGCGGTCAAGCTGCCCAAGTTCGCGGGCACGCTCGGCAGGACGGAGTCGGGCGTGAAGCGGCTTGGGGCGGAGATGGCGGCGCACGCGCGCGTGGCCGGCGTCAAAGGCCTGTTCCACTCGGACGAGCTGCCGGACTACGGGATCACGAGGGCCGAGGTGGAGGATATCGCGCTGGAGCTGGCCGTCGGGCCGGAGGACGCGTTCGTGCTCATATCCGACTCGGAGGAGCGCGCGAGGGCCGCGCTCGTGAGGGCCGTCGACCGCGCGAACGCCGGCATACTCGGGCTCTCGGAGGAGACGAGGGACCCGTTGCCGGACGGTCAGTCGGTCTACAGCAGGCCTCTCCCCGGGAAGGACAGGATGTACCCCGAGACGGACGTGAAGCCCATAAGATCGGAAGAGCG
>JBFXGF010000060.1:0-7327 GCA_050178275.1 Thermoplasmata archaeon
CCCGTGTCCACCAGGCGACACCATCACCAGCCGTTACGGCGAATGTCGAGGGGTAACATCAACAAACTAAAAATACGCTCAGGGGAATCATCGCGACATAATCCAGCGCCCCGGTCCAAGGGGAGCGATGGGTGTGATTTGTGATGGCTCAACCTGTGATCGTAAGCGCCACGAGGACAGCAGTCGGCAAGTTCGGAGGCGGCCTCAAGGATGTGCCCGCGACCAAGATCGGCGCGGTCGTCGTGGGAGAAGCCGTCAGAAGGGCTGGACTGGCCCCCGGCGACATCGAGGAGTGCATAATGGGCAACGTGTTGCCCGCCGGGCTGGGGCAGAACCCAGCGCGGCAGGCGGCGATCTGGGGCGGACTGCCGGACACCGTGTCCGCGCTCACGATAAACAAGGTCTGCGGCTCGGGCATGAAGGCCGTGATGCTCGCATCGGACGCCATACTGGCCGGGAGGGAGAAGGTCATCGTCGCCGGCGGCATGGAGAACATGTCCTCCGCCCCGTACCTGCTCGAGAAGGCGAGGTTCGGCATGAAGATGTTCGACTCCCAGGTCGTGGACTGCATGGTCCGCGACGGCCTGTGGGACGTGTTCAACGACTTCCACATGGGCAACACGGGTGAGATAGTCGCCCAGAGGCACAACATCACGCGGCAGGAGGCCGACGCGTTCGCTCTCAGGAGCCACCAGCACGCCCTGGTGGCCATCAAGGCGGGCGCGTTCGACAAGGAGATCGTCCCGGTCGAGGTGCCGTCCAAGAAGGGCCCGGTCAAGTTCGTGACGGACGAGGGCCCGAGGGAGGACACGAGCCTCGAGTCACTCGCGAAACTCAAGCCGGTTTTCAGGAAGGACGGCATACTCACGGCGGGCAACTCGTCCAGCATAAACGACGGGGCGTCGGCGCTCGTGGTGATGGACTCCGACCTCGCGAGCGAGAAGGGCGTCAGACCGCTCGTGAGGGTGGTGGACTATGCCACCGCGGGGACGAAGCCCGAGCTGCTCATGGAGGCCCCGATAGACGCCGTGAAGAAGATCATGGACCGCAACTCCCTGACCATCGACGACATCGACCTGTTCGAGCACAACGAGGCGTTCTCGACGGCCTCGATCGCCGTCCAGCGGTCGCTCGGCGTGCCCGAGGAAAGGTTCAACGTCAACGGCGGCGCGGTGGCCCTGGGTCACCCGATCGGCTGCAGCGGCGCGCGCGTCCTCACGACGCTCATCTACGCCATGGACGCCAAGGGCGCGAAGAGGGGCTTGGCGACCCTGTGCCTGGGCGGCGGGAACGCCGTGGCGATGCTCGTCGAGAAGTGACGGCCACAAGGCACTTAGGCGGCTGCGCGTATACGCGACGCGCCGTGACGGGGCTGATCAGATTGGATGCGAGAGAGTTGACCAACGCCGTGGAGTCCCAGCGGGACGCGATCGTGAGCGACTTCTGCTCTATGTTGCGCGTGAAGGCCGTCGGCCCGGAGAGCGGGGGCGAGGGCGAGCACGAGAGGGCGGAACACATCATAGCCATGGCCAAGAGGCTAGGGCTGGAGGACATCGAGGTCATGGAGTCATCTGACCCGAGCGTCCCGTCCGGGAAGAGGCCGAACATCATCATCAGGGTCAAAGGGAGGAACCCGAGGAAGCTCTGGGTGGTCTCGCACATGGACACGGTCCCGGAGGGCGACCCCTCCGCGTGGGACACGCCCCCGTACGAGCCGACCGTGAAGGACGGCAGGATATACGCCCGCGGGTCCGAGGACAACGGCCAGGAGCTGATGGCGTCGCTGTACGGTCTCGCGACAGTCGTGAGATCCGGGATTGTGCCCGAGCTCGATGTCGGCCTCGTGTTGGTGGCTGACGAGGAGCACGGCAACGTCCACGGCATCGAGTTCCTGCTCGCGAAGGGCATCTTCAAGAAGGGCGACCTGGTCGTGGTGCCGGACCACGGCGCGGAGGACGGCTCTGAGATGGAGGTCGTCGAGAAAGGCATCGCGTGGATAGACGTCGAAGTGGTGGGCAAGCAGACGCACGCGAGCACCCCCGACAGCGGGGTGAACGCGCTCGAGGCATCCGCCAAGTTCCTGCTCGCAGCCGTGTCGAGGCTGAGGGAGAAGTACGCGGCCCGCGACTCCCTGTTCGAACCGCCCCGGAGCACGTTCGAGGCGACCAGGTGCGAGTCCAACGGCCCCAACGTGAACACGGTCCCTGGGAAGCAGAGGTTCGCGTTCGACTTCAGGGTGCTCCCCGGCTACCCGCTGGACGATGTCATGGCCGACCTGAGGGCCGTGGCTGACGAGGTCGCCAAGGACGAGCGCGTCCAGATATCGTTGTCGTTCCTGCAGAAGGCGGAGGCTGCCCCGAAGACCCCGCTCGACTCGGAGGTCGTCCGAAGGCTGTCCGCCGCGATCGCCCTCACGCGCACGGTCGTCCCGAGGCCGAGCGGCATAGGCGGCGGGACATGCGCCGCCCCGTTCAGGCGAGACGGCATGGACGCGGTCGTGTGGGCCACGGTGGCCAGCGTCGCGCACGACGCTAACGAGTACTGCATAATCGACAATCTCGTGGGCGACGCGAAGGTGTACGCCCTCATGTTCGCCGGGGACGGCGTGAGACCCGGCTAGAAGTCCTTGGAGCCGCCGCTCGTCCTGTCCCCGAAGATCCGGGCGACCATCCAGTCGGAGTCGAACTTGCTGAACTCGTCGTACTCTTGGCCGTAGCTGACGTACGCGATCGGCCGTCCGACCGCCTTCGCGATCGAGAGCGCCGCCCCGCCCTTGGCGTCGGTGTCTATCTTGGTCAGGACCACGACGTCGATCCCGACCGCCTCGTGGAACTTCCGGGCCTGCTCGACGGCGTCCGACCCCGCGAGCGAGTCCCCGACGAAGACGACCAGGTCCGGCTTCGAGACCCTCTTGATCTTCTTCATCTCGTCCATCAGGTTCGTGTTGGTCTGCATCCTTCCCGCGGTGTCTATCAGCACCACGCCCTTCTTCCTGGCCTTCGCGTGCTCGACCGCGTCGTACGCGACGGCGGCGGGGTCGCCGCCGGCCTTGTGCTTGATTATCTTGCACCCGAGCTTGTCGGCGTGGATCGTTAGCTGCTCGATCGCCCCGGCCCTGAAGGTGTCGGCCGCGGCGAGCACCACGGTGTACCCGTGCTTCTGGAGCCTGCTGGCGAGCTTGGCTATCACCGTCGTCTTCCCGGTGCCGTTGATGCCGACGAACATGATCACGTATGTGGAGTCCTTCGCCTCGATCACGTCCTTGAGCGAGAAAGTCTGCTCCTCGAGGACATCCTTGACCGCCGCCCGGAAGGCGAGGTGGATGGCCTCCTCGATCTTGAACCCGCGGTCTATCTTCTTGCCCTCCAGGGACGCGCGGACCTTCTCGGTCAGCTCCTCGGCGACCGGCAGCGCGACATCGGCCTCCAGGAGCCCCATCTTCAGGTCGTCTAGGACGTCGTCCAGCACGCTCTCCTTCAGGCGCCGGCCGGAATCGCCAGCGACCTCGGAGATGTCCTCAATAGACTTGCCCTTGGCCGCGCTCGACGCCGCCGAGAACTTCTCCCTGAGAGCCTTGAACATGTCCAAACCCCGGGCCGTCTAGTCCGACTGAGCCCCCTCGTACTGCCTCTGGATCTTCTCCGAGAGTTCCTGGATGGCCCCCTCCGTCTGCGCGGCCATCTCCGCCACCCTCTGGAACGCCTGGGCGAGCTCCTCCACCCTGGAGTCGAGTATCTTCTCGGCCTCCTCGGCGCTCCGCTGCAGGGAGACATCGGAGCCGACCCCTAGGACGACATCCTTCCTCTCAGTAGACTTGGCGAAGATGTACGAGTCCGCCCCAATCGGGACCATCAGCTCGTCCCCCGGGGCGCTCTTGGCCATGTTCTTGACCGTCTCCCTGGCCTTGACATGCTCCTCGACCGCGAGCTGTATCAGCTCCTGCTGCTTGGACAGCGCCTCGAGCTGCGCTTTCGCGGTCTCGAGCCTCATCATGTTCTCCCTGAGGGCGGTCTCGTCGGTCACTTCTTGGCCCCCAACAGGTACTTGACCGCGTGGTCGGTGACCTCTTCGAGCTTCAGGGCCTTCACGCCTTCTATCTTCACGAACTTGCGCTTGACCTTGTGCCTGCTACCTATGAGCGCGAGCGACTTCTCCAAAGCCGCCTTCTCGTCAGCTGACGCGACCTCGATCGCGAACGGCTGCCACTCGCGCAGAGACAGGCGGTATTGACCCTTGACTTCGAACGCTTTCATGCGGACCAGCAGGGGCCCTAGAGAGGGGGCCTCAGATAAAGCTTTTGCAGGGCCCGCCCGAGGGCGCTCACAACCTTCATTACCCCTCCCCGCACTGGTCATGCTCCGTGGAGAGGACACTCGACTGCTACTACCCTGGCAAGGGGTTCCCATCGGTCTCCGTGACGGGCCGCTCGTGCTCCCTGAGGTGCAGGCACTGCGCGGGGAGGTACCTGGAGGCGATGGTCCCGGCGACGGACCCCGAAGAGCTCCTGTCGTTCGCGCGGTCCCTGTCCGAGTCCGGCGGGAAGGGCTTCCTGCTGAGCGGCGGCTCGGATGCGCGTGGTCGGGTGCGGCTCGAGCGGTTCGTCCCCGCCATCAAGACGATCAAGGCCACGACCCAGCTGAGGGTGAACGCCCATGTCGGGCTGGCGCCTCGCGAGGCGCTTCGTGAGCTCGTCGACGCGGGCGTGGACGCGTTCTCGGTGGACGTGTACGGGGACGATGAGACCGTGCGCGAGGTCCTTGGGATCGGGGCGGGCTCGGAGGAGTACTTCTCGGTCGTGAGGGACCTGATCGACCTCGGGGCCAGCTCGGTCGCGCCTCATATCTGCGTGGGCGTCAGGGGTGGGGAGATGAGTGGCGAGATGGCCGCCCTTAGGCGGCTGGAGCCGATATCGCCCGACACCCTAGTGGTCATATCGTTCATCCCCACGAGGGGGACGGACTACGAGTCGCGCAGCCCGCCCCGCGGGGACGACATCGTCTCTTTCATAAAGGCCGCCCGCTCGTCCCTCCCGAGGACGCGCGTAGTGCTCGGGTGCATGCGCTCGAGGCGCGACCGCTCGTGGGAGATAGACGCGGTGCTCGCGGGCGCCGACGGGATAGTGCTCCCGTCGGAGGACACCGTCCGGGCGGCCGCCGAGAAGGGAATGACCATCAGGAGGAAGGACACGTGCTGCGCGCTCGTCTGATCACTTGTATATGGATCCCTGAGCGTACTTCCTCTCGATGGGCGTGAGGTACGCGATCCAGGCCACGTTAGCGACAACGAACGCCATGCTCAGTATCGCCACGATGCCCGTGATGTTCTCGGATGTGTCGTTGACGATCACCACGGTCACGGTGGCGCCGGGGGCCGAGAGGTCGTTGACCACCAGGTGCAGCATCGTGTAGCCCATGTCCGGCATCTCGATCGTGAGCGAGTCGACGATCTCGTAGTCGTTCCTGTTGATCCTCTTGAAGTACATCTCGCTGACGACGCCGTCGTATTCGACGTAGTCGGAGTCGCGGACGATGTAGAGTTCCACATCGTCGGGGCAGGACGCCTGCAGCTCGGACACGCTCTGGAGGGCGAACGGGTCCATGGTCCAGAACGTGAAGTCCTCCCCGGACAATGAAACGGTCCTCTGTGTGGCGTCCTCCGTGACCGCGAGGACCGATGGCACCATCAGCACAATCGTCACGATCGCGGCGACTATGGCCAGCACGAGGGAGTGCGTGATCGAGTTCTTGGCCATCAGGTGCTTCGCGCTGGAGCTCCGGGCGAACCTGATCTCCAGTATCCTGAAGAAGAAGCTCTCGACGCATATGACCAGCAACAGGAGCGCGACCACGGCGATGAACTGGTCGATTGGCAGGTAGAGGCGCGGCGTGAGGGCGGCGCCCCCTATCACGAACACGAAGAAGACCGCGAGCGCGACAAGGAGGGCGGCCTCGACCACATACAGGGTCCTCTTGATCGCACGGATCCTCCCAAGCCTGATGGAGTCCTCCAGGACCTTCTTCGAGAACGGCATCGCGCCTGAAGATGCCCGAGAGCCGATTAATAGTTTTCTCAGGCGCCGGCGATTACCGCGAGCTTGCGGCAGACGAGATGCACGGCGACGAACTCTGGCACGGCGTTCCTCCCCTGGTCCAGGGAGTAGGTCCCGTCCTTGAGCCGGACATCGACGGCCTTCCCGCAGTCCACATCGACCTCGCGGGAGCCGAACGCCCGCGGGACCGCCGACACGAAAGGATCGAACCCGTCCAGGTCGTCCCTCCTCATCGGCACTACCTCGAACCCGGTCTTCCCGTGAAGCGAGCTGGGCAGCCGTATGAGCCTCTTGATGTCCGAGGTGACGGGCTCGTCGGTCTCGCCCTTCATCCGGCCCTTCACGCGCATCTCGACCAGCCTCAGGAACGCGTCCCCGTACCTCTTCTGGGAGAACACCTCGAAAGTGTCGTCCGAGCGCATCCTGTCGACGCCTCTCTTGCCCGCGGGCCCTTTGAACAGGTCGGAGTACAGGCCGACCACGGTCTTCTCCCCGGTCTCCTTCTCGGCCGCCGATAGGGACTCGGCGATCCTCTTGACCGCCTCCTCCTGGTCGAGCGACTCGAGCTCGGCGAGGAGGTCGTCGATACCCCTCCTCATCCTCCGACGCCAGCCCCCCTCCTCGAGCCTGGGCATGGTCCTCCGGTACTCCATGCCGACCCTGTCCCTGTACTTCCTCGCCTCGAAGGCGGTGGACGGGAACACCCAGTCGATGTCCAGGTCCGTGCCCGTCACGTAGTCCACTATCTCCCGCCTCTCGTGGCTCGAGAGCCTCATCACGCGCGGGTCGTTTATGTGGACGTGGTACCCCCTTCCCCCGGAGAACGACACCTTGAGGTTGTCCCCGTCGAACCCCAGGTCCCCCAGCAGGAACCCGTCGATCAACCTCACGACCTCCTCCTTGACCCGCTCGAGCATCTTCTCGTAGGGCAGCCCCTTCGTCCCGTCGACATGGTCCGCGTCGAGGTCGAATATGAGGTCCGCGCCGAGCCACCCCTTCTCCGCCATCGTCGGGGCGTCGGGCCGCTCGTAGTAGGCGCACGAGTAGTACGCGTGCGCGGGGGCCTGCTCGACCAGGTAGTTCTTCAGCGCCGCCCTCTTGGGGAACGACAGATGCCTCATCACGAAGGTCCTGTCGAAGAACATGAACCCGAACTCCCTCCTGGCGAACCTGTCGGGCATGTAGAGGGACGCCTCGCGGTAGTGTTTCGAGAACATGGTCGTCACGAATCTGACGGAGGCATCAGATGGCATGCTCCAGTGTCATCAAACTGACCAG
>JBFXGF010000061.1:0-7345 GCA_050178275.1 Thermoplasmata archaeon
CGATACGGCCCCTCCGTCGTTGACCACGGACCGGGACACTGGGTTCAAGGTGACGGAGCGCACGGTCGTGATCCTCGCCTCATACTCCGATTCTGTGAGCGGAGTGGTCTCGCTCGAGTGTGAGCTCGACGGTGTCGACTGGTCAGGCCCGGGTTTCGTGGAGAACGAGGCCGAGATAGTCCTCACGGACATAGCGGACGGGGCGCACACGGTCGTGCTGACGGTATGCGACGCGGCGGGCCATGAGACGAGCGTCACTCTGGACTTCGAGGTCGAGACGAGCATATTCGCCCTTGACGGCCCCGCGGGCCCGTGGATAGTCGTGGGCATGATGTTGGCCATCATCGCGGTGATAGCCGTCGCGGCCTTCCTACTGTTCAGGCGGACGAAGGCGCCCGGGACCTGACCCGTGGACAAAACATCTTGAACGGCGGGCTCGCGCCCGCCATCCTTATCGTTTCCAGGGTTCTCAACGACGCCCTATGAGCGCCTTCTCGGCTTCCTTGACCACGGCGGTCAGCTGCCGGTCCTGGTCCTTGTCGAGTGGGGTGACCTGGTGCTCCTTGAGCATCTTCTTTGCCACGTCCCTCGCGACGTCCTGGATGGGTCTGATGCCCTCCGCCTTCGCCTTGTCGGGGTTGCGCTTGTCGAAGAGCGGCGACACCCTGATCTCCTTGATGTTCCTCATCGTGTGCATCTGGGCCAGGAAGTTGCCCATCGGGCCGACCTTGTCTATGATGTCGAGCGCGAGGTGCTCGTCGTCCACCTTGAACCCCTCGGCCGCCTTGAACACGTTCGCGAAGATCTCGTTGTCTATCACTAGCATCTCGTAGCTCGCCGCGTTGTCCCACGCGCCGCCGATGCCTGACAGGTTGTCAGCTCCCGCGGCGGCGGGTAGCAGTGCACCTAGAACCCGCTCGATCCCCATCTGCATATCGAACTGGTTGCCGTCCGTGGTCACGCCGTACACGTCCGCGGTCATGTTGTACTTGTGCGCTATCTGGACGGTCGCGGCTGACGCCAGGGCCATCTCGGGGACGCCCCATATGTTCTTGCCGGTCCTGAGGTCCATCATGCTGAGCCTCCCGGAGTACTGGTTGGGCACCTTGGGGTCGACCGTCTGCACCAGCATCACTCCCGAGAGCATCTCCGCGTTCTGCTGGGCGAGCCCTCCGGAGATCGTGACCGGGGCCGTGCCGCCGCAGATCGGGCATGGCACGAGGTCTACGGGCGCGCCGTACTCCGCCCCTCGGATCATGACCTCGGACGCGTGCTTGTCCCACGTGAGCGGGCTGCTGGGGGAGCCGTACACGTTGAACATCGGCCTCTTCCTCAGCTCCTCGATGCCCCCGGAGACGCAGGACCACATCTTGGCCATCAAGTCCACGGTCTCCTCGTCGAGGGCGTACCCGGACACGCACTTGGTCGTGTTCCTCATCATGGCCTCCATGGTCTTAATCGGCAGTACCTCGGGGGGCACGTCCGTCGCGACGACCAGGTTGGATATGGTGTGGCAGAACGGGAGCGCGTCCATGAGCCTGGTGGCGTCCTCGACGTCCTTGAGCGTGGACATCCGGTGCTCGCCCGTGTCTATGTCCCTCATGAGCGGGTTGCCCCCGAGCGAGTGGGCGAACATGCTCTCCCCGTCGAAGGTGATGTCGTTCTTCGGGTCCCGGGCGTACGACTTCCCGAAGTGCGGTATCTTCTTGATGGCGTCCTCGACCATGCTCCTGGGGAACGTGAGCACGTTCGCCCTGGTCGGGTGCTTGACCGCGCCAGCCTTGAGCAGCCTGGCATGGGCCTTCTCGCTGTCGAACCTGACACCGGTCTTCTCGAGTATCTTGAGAGAAGCCTCGTGTATCGCGTCGACCTGGTCGTCGGTCAGGACCTTGAGCTTGTACCCGCACTTGATTCCCTGCATTACGAATCCCCTCTGCCATCATAGCACTAGCCACGGTTCCAGGGGTCGCTCGTCCGGTCGGTCCCTGGCCTTCGGGGCTCTTGCTTGGCGACCGTATGCAGAACTCTTAGAAATACTTGATTCCTTGAACAGCTCCACAGCCCTCTCGCTGGACTCAGCCAGACGAATACCTTATTAACGCCCCAGGAGGATACAATCGGCCGATGGCTTCGGAGCGCAGCCTGATGACATGGGGGCCGTGAACGTGGAGCGGAGTCGTCTGCTGGTCATCGCGAACAGTTTCCCCGACAAGGACGACAAGCATCCGGGCGGCGTGTTCGTCAAGGAGCAGGTGAAGGCCGTCGCGCCGCACTTCGCCGAGGTCCACGTCGTGTTCCCTTCGACCCTGGGTATGAGCTTCGACCCTAGGGGGGACTTCAAGGACTACTCGTTGGGGAACGTCCATGTCCACTTCCTGTCGTACTTCAACGTGCCTCTGTTCCTGCGCGTGTTCAGGACGGGGTTCATATGGTTCATGGCGAGGGCGATCGACCGGCTCGTGAGGCGTGAAGGCATAAAGTTCGATATCGTCCACGCGCACTTCACATGGCCCTCGGGCGGCGCCGCTGTCCGGCTGAAGGCGTCGCACAAAGCGCCCGTCGTGATAACGGAGCACACATCGATCGCGTTCAACAAGGCGCTCGCGTCCAAGGACCCGATCTTCCTGGACACATGGCTCGCCTCGAACGCGATCGTGAGGGTCAAGGAAGGGGACATCGACCGCATGGCGGAGGCGGGCGTGCCGAGGGAGAAACTGCACTTCATACCGAACGGGTTCGACGACTCGATGTTCAGGCCGATGGACCGGACAGAGTGCAGGAGGCGGCTGGGGCTGTCGGAGGACAAGAAGATCGTGGTCAGCATCGGCTCCCTTCACGATTTCAAGGGGCACAGGCACCTGGTCGACGCGATGGCCTCGATAGTCGAGGAGCGCAAGGATGTCATCTGCTGCATCGTCGGGGACGGCCCCATGATGCCCGCGCTGAGGAAGCAGATAGACACGCTGAAGCTGGTCAATCATGTGCGACTGGTCGGCACCGGCCCGTACCGGTCGGTCCCGATATGGATGGGCGCCTCGGACATCGTCGCGCACCCGAGCCTGTCCGAGAGCGGCCCGATGGTGATGTTCGAGGCCCTCGGGTGCGGCAGGCCGTTCGTGGGGACCAAAGTCGGCTCCGTCCCTGAAGTCATCCGCTCGGAGGAGTTCGGGATCGTGTGCCCCCCTGGAGACCCCCTGTCGCTCTCGGATGCGATCGTCCGGGGGTTGTCCAAGACCTGGGACGAGGGCAAGATATCGTCTTACGCCTCCAAGTACGCCTCTAGGGAAGTGGCCAAGGAGCTGCTGGCGGTCTACCGCGGGCTTGTGGGCGCGAGCGGGAACCCCTAGTGGATGAGATTGCGCTGAGCGTTCACTCGATCTTCGCCTTCACGAGCGCCGCGATGTTTCTGGCCGCTTTCCCGCCGCCGTAGAACTTCATCGGGTCGACGCGCTTCAGCTTCCGGTTCAGCATGGTCTCGACCGCCTTCTCGACCTTGGCTGGGTCGAGGCCAGCGACGATGTTCCAGCCGGCCTCGGTCGTCTCGACCCACTCGGTGACATCCCTGAGCGTGACCGCGGGCGTACCCAGCAGGAACGCCTCCTTCTGGAGCCCGCCGCTGTCCGTCAGCACAAGCCTCGCGTCCCTGGCCAGTCTCAGGCTCGTGAGGTAGCTGACTGGTTTGACCACGTGGAGCCCGGGCACGGAGGACAGCTTGTCCAGGAGCTTCGCCGCCTTCAGGTTCTTGCTCGTGTGCGGGTGCATCGGGAACACGACCTCGCTCCCGTGCCGCGCCGGGAACGCCGAGAGCATGTCCGCGACCGCCCTCAACCTGTCCGGATGGTCCACGCTCTCCGTCCGGTGGACGGTCACGTAGACATACTCCTTCCTCTCGAGGTCCATGCCCGTATCCGTGCCGTCGATGCGGTCCTTGAGCATCAGTATGTTGTCGGCCATCACGTCGCCCGTGAGATGCACGATGTCGTCGTCGATGTCCTCCCTGAGGAGGTTGTCCCTGCCCGCCTTCGTGGGCGCGAACAGCAGCCTGGACATGTGATCGACGAGCACCCGGTTGATCTCCTCGGGCATGAACGGAAGGTAGCTCCTGAGGCCCGCCTCGACATGGCCCACGTCTATCCCGTCCTTGACGGCGGCCAAGCCCCCCGCGAGCGCGCTGTTCGTGTCCCCGGGGACGACGACGAGCTTGGAGCCTTTGAGGGCGTCCTCGAGCCCTATCAGCATCGTGCCGGTCATGTGCGCGTGCGACCCGCTCCCGACGCCCAGGTGCTTCTCCGGCTTGGGCAGCTCCAGCTCCTCGAAGAACACCTGGTCCATGTCGAAGTCGTAGTGCTGCCCCGTGTGTATGATCGAGAAGTCGATGCCCTCGGACCTGAACGCCTTGACTAACGACGCGAGCTTGATGACCTGCGGCCTCGTCCCGACGACAATCCTCACATCGCTCAGATGCGCCACCTCCTCGAATCCACGCGCCTACGCCTTGGCCTTCCTTCCCTTCCTCAGGTGCTCCGCCACGACCATCCTCGCGGCCTCACGGACGGCCTCCTCGCTCGACCGCTCGGCCTTCCACCCGAGCTTGGCCATCTTCTTCGTGGACAGAAGGAACCGGGGGACATCGCCCTTCCAGCCCCTCTCGCCGCCCGTGTAGACGACCTTGACGCCCTTCAGCTTCGTCTCCTGGACCAGTATCTCGACGATCCTCTTGACCGTGATTTGGTCCTCGGCGCCGAGGTTGAAGTAGTTCACCCTGTCCTTGGCGTGCTCGAAGCCGTAGACCATGGCGTCGACGCACTCGTCCACGAGCAGGTACGACTTCCTCTGCTTCCCGTCCCCGAGCACCTCCAGCTTCTTCGGGTCCCTGTTGAGCTTCTGCACGAGGTCGAACAGTATCCCGTGGGTGCTCCTGGGGCCGATGATGTTCGCGAACCTGTAGATGTAGCCCTTGATCCCGTACAGCTCCGAGTACGCGGACACGAGCGCCTCGCACGCGAGCTTCGACGCGCCGTAGAGCGATATGGGCATGAGGGGGCCGTAGTCCTCGGGCGTGGGTATGGTCTTTGCCATCCCGTAGATCGTGGATGTGGACGAGAACACGACGCTCTCGACATCACACCTCCTGGCGCACTCGAGCACGTTGAATGTGGCGATGGTGTTCTGCTCGAGGTCGACCATCGTGGACTCCGTCCCTTTGCGGATGTCCGGGTTGGCCGCCATGTGCCAGACGGACTCATGCCCCTTCATCTCCTTGACGAGCCTGCCGACATCGAGTAGGTCGGCCTTGATGAACTTGAACCCCTTGTCGCCGATGTGGTGCAGGATGAAGTCCTTCTTGCCGGAGCTGAGGTTGTCGTAGACCGTCACGTCGTGCTTGAGCGCCAGCCTGTCGACCACGAAACTGCCTATGAACCCCGCTCCACCGGTCACGAGATATCCCATGTCGCCAACTCCGTCCGACTGTCAGTCAGCACATTGCTCGTACGGTAGAATAAATGTTCGGCGGCCCACAACACTTTTCACCCCGTACGGCCTCACGGCCGAGTGGATTTGGTGATCCGATGTCCACGGGACCCGAGAAGCCCATCGTCAGGCTCGAGAGCGTGACCAAGGAGTACCTCACCGGAGGCAAGGTCTTCAAGGCGGTAGACGCGGTCTCGATGGATGTGGAAGAAGGCGAGTTCGTCATCATGCTCGGGCCGAGCGGCTCGGGCAAGACGACGCTCCTGAACATCATGTCCGCGCTTGTGAGGCCCACCTCGGGGAAGGTCTACGTCAGGGACAGGGAGATAACCGCGCTCTCGGACGGCGAGGCCACCAGGTTCAGGGCGGAGAGGGTCGGGCTGGTGTTCCAGTTCTTCAACCTGTTCCCCGCGCTCACGGCCGTGGAGAACGTCGAGATAGGGGTCGCGCTGAAGGTCAAGGGCTCGAAAGAGCTAGGGTCCAGGGCGAGGAAGTACTTGGGCCTGGTCGGGCTCGAGGGCATGGAGGACAAGTTCCCTGACCAGCTCTCGGGCGGGGAGCAGCAGCGCGTGGCGGTCGCGCGGGCCTTGGCCATGGAGCCGGAGATACTGCTCGCGGACGAGCCCACCGGCAACTTGGACGCCGAGACGGGGGAGGGCATATGGGACCTGTTGCACAACGTGAACGAGGAGACGGGGACGACCATCGTCGCCGTCACCCACTGGGCAGAGGCCTCCGGGCGCGCGGATAGGACTATCCATCTCCGCTCGGGGAGGATAGAGAAGGTGTCCGGGGGCAAGGAAGTCAGAGGACCGGGCGAGCGGTAGGCGGCGTGCGGAATGGTCGACTATCTCATCAGACGTATGAATAGGGAGCTCTCCAGGGCCAAGTTCAGGGTCGCGGGGAGCGCAGCCCTGATACTCCTAGCCGTGGCCGCGTATGTCAGCTTCTCCTCCATGATGCCAACGGCCGCGCAGTCCCTAGAGGACATGGTCGAGGAGCAGAACATCAGCGACCTCATAGTCCGGGTCGGCGCCGCTGACATGGCGGACGTCGAGGCCGCTGGGACCATACCTGGGGTGGAGGCCGTGGACCACAGGATAACGGTGTCGTCGAGGCTCGTCCATGTTGGGTCTGAAGGGACCTCGGAGTATCAAGCGGTCCTCGTGGGCATAGAGCCTGACCGACTGCCGCTCGCGAACACGCTCAGGATAAGGGACGGGGACGGCGCGTTCTTCTCCGCCGCGCCGGACGGCGAGGCGCTCGTCGAGGGCGGGTTCGCCCACGGGAACGGTGTCGCGCCAGGGGATATCATCCAATTGCAGTTCCCGGGCGGGTACGCGTCATTCGATGTCCAGGGACTGGCCTACTCCCCCGAGTACATCATGTTCACGATGAACTCGCAGTCCGTGATACCCTCCACGGGCACCCTGGCGGTCGTGTACCTTCCGATCGACGTCCTCAGGGACGCCTTGGGGTTCCCTGACGACCACGTGAACGAACTGGTCTTCCTGTTCGACGGCACCGTCCCGTCGGAGACGGTGGTCTCGTCGATCTCGGACGCGCTCGCCCCGAACATCATCACGCTCACCCAGGCCCGGGACGAGCTGTATGGCTACGCACTGCTCAAGGAGGACCTATCCATGGGCGAGAGCTTCTCGGCGGCCATCGCGTTCCTCATACTCCTGGCGGCGTTCTTCGTCATCTTCTCGTTCTTCAGCAGGACCGTGGATGAGCAGCGGAAGCAGATAGGGGACTCAATGCGCGTGGTTACTCCCGGACGTCCGTGCGCGTGTCGTACCTCAACATGGCGGTGCTGGTGGGCCTCGTCGGGTCTCGCCTGGGTCTGCACGCGGGCCTCCCGATGGGGAAC
>JBFXGF010000062.1:0-7251 GCA_050178275.1 Thermoplasmata archaeon
AGTAGACCGACAGCTTGGCTACGGCGACCTTCTCACTGGTCGTATCCATGCGGCGGTCGATTGCCTGGCGGCTACTTAGGTTTTGTCAGGGTAGACGGATTCGAGTGGCAGTGCGAAAGGATTATCACACGAAACCATCATTGACTTCGGTCCCAAGTGAGGGTTGAACATGACTGAAGATGCCCCCCGTCATCTTGAGAGTCTCACAGTTGGAAAGCTAAGGCACGTCTCCCAGCATTTCAATGTGGATGTCAGCGCCTGCAAGCAGAAGAAGGACCTCGTGGCCCGGTTGGCCGCGGCCAGCATCACGGAGGCGCAGGTGGCAGAGGCCCTGCGAGCAGACGCCTCCGCCTCAGGAAAGGAGGCGGGGGTCGAGGAGATCAAGCGCGACATCGAGGAGATAGCCGCCAAGTCCGACAAGGGCCGCGTGCTCCCCTCCAACGAGGACGAGGAGGTCGAGAGGAACATCGACAGGGTCCTGCTTTCCAGGCCGTCATTCTTCGAGATAGACTCCAGGGTTGAATCCGCGTGGAACCACATGATCATGGCTAACTATCTCGAGGCCATGAAGACGAACTCGGAGGCGAGGTCCAGGATGTTGGACAGGTTCAGCTCGTTCCAGATATTCTCGTGCGCTCTCTCCATCAGGGCTGCCGAGAGCATAATCACAAGCCTCGGGGAGGCCAAAGGGAAGGTCGACCCTCGCATCAAGACGGCGTTGGCCGAGGCGAAACGCGCGTTCGTTGACGGCAACCCGAAACACCGAGAGCAGACCCTGGAGGAGCTGGAGAACCTGACCTCGAAGGCATACGAGGCCTTCTTCGAGGGCAGCACGGTCGCAGAGGGTGAGCTGAGGGCGATGCTCCTGGACTACGAGTCCTTCGGCGCGCAGACGCAGGAGCCCCGTAGGCTTCTGGAGATAGCGGAGCAGGCGAGACAGTCGTTCAACGTTACGGAATACGCCAGACTCCTCGAGGATGCGAGGCGGGGAGCCGCGAGGGCGAAGGAAGCCAGGACTTCCGAGATCGAGGAGCATTTCGGGATCGTGAGGTCAGCGGTGGATGAGGCGCTCGAACTGGGCGCGGTGCTCGCGGTCGGGGACAAGGAACTCACGGAGGCGAAGCAGGCCTTTGATGAGCAGGCGTTCAAGAAGTCGGTCGAATTGCTCGCGTCGGTGGAGTCGGTCGCGGACCGGGCCCATCTCGAGAAGATCAAGGACATGGACGTCAGACAGAGACACTCCGCCAGGGTTTCCGAGGACATAGCGGGGCTCGAGAAGACCCTCCAGGAGGCCGCGTCCTACGGCATGGATGTCCAAGACGGCCTGCTGTTCGTTTCCAGGGCAAGGAGGGCCTTCTCCGAAAGGGACCTGGTCACAGCGGCTAAACTGACCCGTCATCTCAAGGACAAGTCAGCTCCGATGACCAAGGAGCTCGACAGGGAGAGAATCAAGCGCGGGGTCGCGAAGAAGGTCGCGGACGGCAAATGTGGGAAGTGCGGGAAAGAGGCGTTGTACGCATTCCCTGGCGATGTCAGGAAGTGCGTGAAATGCGGACACACATTCTCCATGACCGCGGAGCCGAGACCTGTCACGATGGAACCTCTCGAGAAACCCGTCTCCGCCTCTCCTGGTACCGAGCCGCGGACCGACACGCCCGACACTAAGTTGCTTCGGGTGAGAAAGTTGCTGTCACGCTGACGCTGGCGGGGTCCGGCAAGAGAATGGCAAGGACGCTCAATGGGCCGTCTGGTTGGTCGGTCGCTCCCGGGCCAATCCCCGTATGATGTCGCCGCGGGTGACGATCCCTACGAGTTTTTTGTCCTCGACGACGGGGAGCCGCTGTATCTTCCGCTCCACCATCAGGACGATAGCCTCGTTCAGGCTGATGTCAGGGTTGATGGTGACGACCTCCTTGGACATGACCTCGCTGACGGGTGTGTTGCCTATCTCCTCGTAGGCCTCCAGTATCTCCCTCTGCGTCACCTCCTCCTGGAAGGCGATGCCGAGAGACGATATGGACGGGAAGACTAGCCTCAGGTCTTTCTTGGTCGTCTTTATCGACCTGAGCACATCGATCTCGCTGAAGACGCCAACGACCTTATCATTCTCGACGACTGGGACGCCCGAGACGTTCAGCTCCGCGAGCATGGCCGCCGCGTCCTTGACCAGTGCCTCCGGGGGGATGCTCTTCACCGGCGAACTCATGATCTCTCTGACCTTCACCATCGTACCAGCTCGCCCATCCGCAGGAAAGCTATTAAATCCTTTCTTCTGGTTCTCTTGACCCGCAGGCTGACAGGACCTGAGAACATGAAGCGCCCGAAACTCAAGCCCATATCTGACATGGATCTGTCCCAGGACATGACGGTCAGTGAACTGACTTCTCAGATGCTCTCATCGGGGGGGTTCACGGCCAAGAAACTCGGGATGGCGTGCGAGATACTCAGGTCGATGTACAAAGAGAGGGACTGCACCGTGTTCCTCTCGTTCCCGGCGTGCATAATCTCAACGGGGACCCGAGGTGTCATCAGGAAACTCGTCGAGGAGAAACTGGTCGACGTCATAATAACCACCTGCGGGACGCTCGACCATGACCTCGCCAGAGTCTGGAAGAAGTACTATCACGGAGACTTCCTGATGGACGACGGGAAGCTCTACAGGCAGGGAGTCAACCGCCTTGGGAACATCCTCATCCCCAACGAATGCTACGGCATCGTACTCGAGCAGAAGATGCAGCCCATACTGGCCGAGCTCTACAAGGAGGGGGAGAGGAGCATGTCCAGCAGACAGCTCGCGGAAGAGTTCGGACTCCGTGTCAACGACAAGAAGTCCATACTCTACTGGGCGGCGAGGAACCACATCCCCGTGTTCGTCCCCGGCATAACTGACGGGGCCTTCGGGTCCCAGCTCTGGATGTTCAGGCAACAGCACTCCGACTTCGGCGTCGACGTGCTCAAGGACGAGCAGGAGCTGTCCGACATAGTATTCACCTCGAAGAAGGCCGGAGCGATAATGATAGGCGGGGGCATATCGAAGCATCACGTGATCTGGTGGAACCAGTTCAGGGACGGGCTCGACTACGCGGTGTACCTCACGACCGCCGAGGAGTACGATGGGTCACTCTCCGGCGCCAGGATACGCGAGGCGGTCAGCTGGGGCAAGGTGAAGGAGAAGGCGAAGTACACGACGGTCGAGGGGGACGCGACGATAACCCTCCCGATGATAACAGCGTCCGTGCTGGGGACGCGCAGGCCGGAGAGAGATTAATAATGCTCCGGCCGCTTACGTGTAGAGAGGCGGGTTCCAAATGATCCCGAACGAAGGTGGGCCAGAGATTCCTGTCAGTCAGGACCTTGTCGCGTTCGCGAGAGAGTACGTCAAGGCGTACCAGGAGACTGTGGACGAGAAGAAGCCCCAGAGTTATCCCAAGTTCGCCCAGGACGCCCCTTATGCGATGAAGGTGTACCTGCTTCCGAACGGCTGCATATGCATGATCTTCAACTCCGCGAAGGAGCAGAGCATCGAAGGCGCCTCGAAGGACTGGGACCAGGTCCAGGACATTGTCGTGAAAGGCGTCGACCACTTCGCGGGATTCTACCCGTTCGAGGGGAGGTCCCTGGGCGACTGGAACAAGAGGGGCAAGAAGGACGCCCTCAGGGACCTGAGGCTCATGGACCGCTCGGAACTGACGAGGGCCAGCGCCGAGCTCGACAGCATCATCGACAACATCACGAAGATGAGCAAGGCGAACCCGTGGCTCGTGAAGATGGGCGACGAGATGGCGTCGACCCTCAAGCGCATGGACGGCAGGATGAAGGGCGGGTTCCCCACGGTGGACGCGATAGCCACCCTACAGTCGCTGAAATCCTACACCCCGGGCTCTGAGACGATCAAGATCGAGTTCCCGGACCGGGAGGTGCTCGACCGCATCATGGAGGGAGTCCAGGAGGTCGCGGGGATAAACTCCAAGCTCGACATCGTCGAGAACAGGATGTTCGAGATCGAGAAGGCGGTCCAGGCGCCGGAGCTGTCGGACAAGGTCGTGGACGTGACAGACCGGCTCGACCGGCTGGAGAAGCAGCTCGAGAAGGTCTCCAACATACTCACCATGCTCAACTCGAAGGTCGAGAGCCATTTCTCCAAGGCCGCGGAGAAGGAGAGGCAGGCGGACCTGGAAAAGCGCATCGAGGAGCACACATCCCGGGCGCTCTCGAACGAGTCGAAGATTGCGAGCCTCGAGAAGGAAGCCGAGAACCTCCTGACTGAGATGCGCACCATATCCTCCAAGATGGAGAAGGACATCCACGACAGCAGGAAGAGGATCGCAAGGGTCGAGAAGCACTTCGCGGACTTCGCGAAGCTCGTGCAAGATTGAGCGGGCCATGAAACGCGTATGCGTCCTGCCCGGAGACGGGATCGGGCCCGAGGTGGTCGGGTGCGCCTTGAGAATCCTCGAGTCAGTCGCCCCCTCTATCGAGTTCGTCCACGCGGACATAGGCCAGACCGCCCTGCGGAACAGCGGTTCGTGTCTCCCCGAGGCGACCCTCGAGACAATGCGAGGGTGCGACAGCGCGCTCTTCGGGGCTGTGACGTCCACGCCTGACCTCGAACACCGTTCCCCCGTCCTCACATTCAGGAAGGAGTTGGACCTCTACGCCAACATCCGCCCGGTCAAGAGCATGACCACCCTACCTGGTCGGTTGCCGATCGACGTCATGATCGTGCGGGAGAACACCGAGGGACTATACCACCAGCGTGAGGACGAGGACGGCGAGGGTGTGACCACCCACAGGCGGGTTACGAGGCGCGCGTGCGAGAGGATAGTCGACATCGCCATCCAACAGGCTATGGGGCGCTCGCGTAAGAGCGTCTGCTGCGTCCATAAGGCCAATGTCCTCAAGAGGTCTGACGGGTTGTTCGTCGAGGTCTTCAGGGAGAGGGCGTCCGGCCGCGAGGCGACTGTCATCAAATGGGAGCAATTGGTCGATTCCGCGGCGATGCTGCTGGTGACCGAGCCGTCCAAGTTCGATGTGATAGTGACCCTCAACCTGTACGGGGACATCCTGTCGGATGTCGCGGCGGGTGTCGCGGGGGGGCTAGGGTTCGCCCCGTCAGGCAACATAGGCCCGAAGCACTCTGTCTTCGAGCCCGCTCACGGTTCAGCCCCCGATATAGCCGGGAAGGGGGTCGCGAACCCCACGGCGGCCATCTTGTCGGCCGCGATGATGCTTGAGCACCTCGGCATGCGCGACGAGGCAATGGAGATTCGTTCGGCCGTGGCGGCCACTTACGTCTCGGGTGAATCGACGATCGATATCGGGGGCAAGCTGGGCTCTGACGCGTTCACCAACCTCGTGGTCAGTAGACTGCGCGCCTGATCCGTGTGAAGGGCGAGACGATCCGAGACCACTGAGAAGACAGGAACACCATGAACCTTATCTCCGGCTCCGTCGCGCGCGCCCTTCTGAAGCCAATCACGAGCAGAGCGGTGGCGGAACCCGCGAGAAGCGCCATCTCAAAGGCGGAGAACAATCCCAGGTAGGCGTCCTCCGCGAAGTCCATCGTTATGTGGACGCCCCAGAACACGAGGGGCAGCGCGAGTCTCGACGCCGTCGCTACCGGCCCGACGACCATGACGGCGATCGGGCTGTGGAGCATCGACTTCCATTGCCCGTCGGCGTGCATCAGGGAGTCGAAGTCAAGGACCGCCGCGACGCCGCGCGCGTCCATGTAATCCTTCAGGCCGAACAAGTGGTCGACGTCGATGAACACACCGAACATGAGAGCGACGAATGCGTCGTTCCTGTCGAGTGTCAGGATTTGTATCAGTGCGAGACTCACGACGAGATGCGTTACAGCCAACATGAGTTGCTAGACTCGGTTCTGCAATCAATTGCCCGCCCTAGTATATCTCGGTATCGACGGATGAGGGCCAGCGAACCTCCTGAAATTGGGAAAATGATGTGCGGGGGCTGAGATTCGAACTCAGGGACTCCTTCGAGACCAGACCCTCAATCTGGCGCCGTTGACCGGGCTTGGCTACCCCCGCGTGTTGGTGGCTGGCCCGGCTTCGTAAAGCGTTTACCGATTAAAGCCTTTCGTAGCGAAGGGTCGATTGGGCCCCGGGCCCATGACCGGGCATATGCGGAACCGAGTCGAGGCCTGATGAAATAAATACTCTGTTGTGATACCCTCCCTCGGCATCTGAGGACGGGAGCACGTGCTCCGGGACTGAGACGCCAGGGGAACATGAAGATGATAGGATTCCCGAGGGGAAAGATCGCGTTCCGTATGCTTCAGGACAAGGACCTGGAGTCGCTTCACTGGGGAACGTTGGATGTGCTTGAGAACGCAGGCATAAAGGTCGTCAGCGACGAGTGCCTCACGCTGCTCGAAGACGCGGGATGCTCTGTCGACAGGAAGAAGAGCCTCGCGAAGATCCCGGGCAACCTCGTTGAGGAAGCGATCCGCAAAGCCAAGAAGAACATCACTCTCTGCGCCAGGAACCCGAAGTACGATGTGGTCCTCGACGGCAGGAGAACCTACTGCTGCACGGACGGCAACGGGACGAGCGTCATGGACTTCGAGACGGGGAAGAGGAGGATGTCGACGAGCAAGGACCTGGCCATGGTCGGCAAGGTCGCGAACGCGCTCGAGTCGGCCCATATATTCTGGCCGTGCATCAGCTGCCAGGACATACCGGACTACTACCGGCACGTGGCGGACCTCAAGGTCGCTCTCACGAGCATCGAGAAGCATGTCCAGGTCGAGACGACGAGCCACAGGCGGGAGGCGCAGTGGCTGATCAAACTCGGGTCGGCGCTAGCAGGAGATGAGAAGGCCCTCAGGAGGAGGCCCATATTCTCGTCCATGCACTGCCCGTTCTCACCTCTGCAGCTCGACGGCGGGTCCACGGAGGGCGCGCTCACGCTCGCGAGGGCCGGCGTGCCGATATCGTTCTACGGCATGCCCCAAGCGGGGATAACTGGGCCTGTCACCCTGGCAGGCTCGATAATAGTCAACAACGCGGAAGTCCTGGGAGGACTGACCATGGCGCAACTGGCGGCCCCGGGCTCGCCGTTCATGTACGGCACGGGGGGCGCGGCCTTCGACATGAAGACCATGACCTGGGCCGGAGGCGGCCCCGAGCGCGCCCTGATCTCCGCCGGCTCCGGTGAACTCGCGCACTACTACGGGTTCCCGATACTGTGTGGGGGCATCGTGACGTCCGCCAAGGTCCCCGGGCCCCA
>JBFXGF010000063.1:0-7240 GCA_050178275.1 Thermoplasmata archaeon
GAGGAACTGCGTCTCGGGAGGGGCGACCGTGCACCCGCCATCGGTCGTCGGCGACGAGGCCGTGGTGGCGGGTGCCGTCATCGGCCCTGGCACTTACATATCACCCAGGTGCGTCGTCGGGCCGATGTCGAGCATCGAAGGGTCCGTGCTGTACGAGGACGCCAGGGTCGGCACGAGATGCAGGGTGGTGGACTCGATCATCGACGAAGGGGTCTCCATCCCGGACGGGGCGGAGATAGTCTCCCAGATCATCAGTCGGGCGAAGGAGTGAGACGCTTTAGCCGGTCCAGCCGAGATGGACGAACCCAAGGAACAGCAGCCCGGATATGGTGGCCGAGGCCAGTATCGTCACCGTCCACGCGATGACGATCTTCCGTCCCAGGCCCCACCTGACCGCTGACAGCCTCTTCGTCGCCCCGACGCCCATGATTGAGCCGGATATGGTGTGCGTCGTACTGACAGGGATACCGAATATCGCGGTCACGAGGAGCACGCCAGCGCCCCCCGTCTCCGCGCAGAACCCCTGGTACGGCTCGAGCTTGGTGATCCTCGAGGCCATGGTCTTGACGATCCTCCAGCCTCCGAAGAACGTCCCGAGGGCGATCGACAGGCCGCACGCGACCATCACCCACAGGTGGACGCTGAACTCGGCCTCAGGGGAGGCTCCCTCCGATATGAACAGGACCATCATGATGATGCCCATGCCCTTCTGCGCGTCGTTAGTTCCGTGAGTGATCGAGAAGAACCCCGAGGACACCAGCTGCAGCTTCCTGAACCATTTGTTCACTGTGCTCCGGGCGTAGTGCCTGACCAGGCGCATGACGAGGACCATCAGGATGAATCCCGCGACCATGCCCGTCAGAGGGGAGATGACGATGAACGCGATGGTCTTCAGCGTGCCGGACCACACGATAGCCTCCAGGCCCCAGACGGCGCATCCAGCCCCTATCAGCCCACCGATGAGGGCGTGGCTGCTGGACGTGGGGATACCCCACCACCAAGTGATCAGGTCCCAGATTATCGCGCCCACGACCGCGCAGAACACAAGGGACACGCCGTACTCCCACAGCATCTCCTGGTCGATTATCCCCTTGCCGATCGTCTTCGCCACGCTGTCGGATATGAATATGCCCAGGAAGTTGAACGACGCGGCCCACGCGACCGCCTTGACCGGGGTGAGCACTTTGGTGGCGACTATGGTCGCGATGGAGTTGGCCGAGTCGTGGAACCCGTTCACGAACTCGAAGCCGAGGGTGATCAGGATGGTGGCAACCGCGAGCGCTGGCAACCCGAGTAAATCCATCGACCGCACCTAGGAGTTCTTGATGAATATATCCTTGATGACATCGGCTACGTCCTCGCACTTGTCCGTGGCCTGCTCGAGGTGCTCGTATATCTCCTTGAGTTTGATGAGCTCGATCACATCACTCTCCTTGAACAGGTTCGCGACGGCCATGTGAGTGATGTCGTCCCCGACGTTCTCCCACCGGTTGATCTCGATGCAGTGCTGGATGATCTCGTTCTTGCGCTTGAAGTTCTTCAGGTCTTTCACGGCGTGGTTGACCTCCTTCACCGACCCGAGCACGCATTCCGTCAACTCGATCATCTCTGGGGGAACCGCCTTGACCTGATAGGCCCACATGCGATGCGCGGCCGCCTCGACGTAGTCGAGGATATCGTCCATCCTGGATGTGAGCTTCGACATGTCGTCATGGTCTATGGGTGTGACGAAGGTCTTGTTCAGCTCCTCTGCGATCGTGTGGACAAGGTCATCGCCCCTGTGCTCGATATCCTTGATCTTGTCCTTCTTCTGGGCGATGTCGGTGTAGTCCTTCACCATGTCAAGAAGGGCTACGGCACCCTCTAGGACGACGTCAGCCTGCTGGTCCAGCATGGCGAAGAAGTGCTTCTCCTGAGGGATAATCCATTCCTTGAATCCCATTGAGTGCGTCCCCCGCAGCCAGTCATAATCCGAGTGAGTATTAATCCTTGCGGGGCGACACAAGACCGCGCCTCGCATCTGCGCATCCGGCGTTTCAACTGGAAAGACGCAAGTCGTCGATTGGGCAACTTCTTTTATCGGAGACCGGAATACCAGTACCCTATGAGGTCGGGAAAGGACTCGGCGGCGCCGAGGTTGTTCGGGACGAACGGCGTCCGGGGAGTCGTGAACACCCAGGGCATGGACTGCGAGTTCGCCATGAGGCTGGGCCTCGCGATCGGGACTTACATGAAGGGCACTGTCATGATCGGCACGGACGCCCGCACTTCGAACGACATGCTCAGGTCAGCATGTTCCGCGGGTCTCATGGCCTCTGGCTGCGACGTCCTTGACTGCGGCCTCGTACCCACCCCGACGCTCCAATACGCCGTGAAGATGAACGGGGTGGCCGGGGGAGTCATGGTCACGGCATCCCACAACCCACCGGAGTTCAACGGCATCAAGTGCATCGACCCTGACGGCACCGAGATGGCCCGGTCGAATGAGGAGAAGATCGAGGCGCTATACTACAGCATGGACTTCCACAGGGCCGAATGGTCCGGCCTCGGACAGACCAGGGAGTACAACACCGCCGTCGAGGAATACATTGACGGCATCATCTCCCAGCTGGACACCGCTGCCATCAGGAAGGCTGGCCTGAGGGTCGCGGTGGACTGCTCCAACGGGGCGGCCTCCTCTGTAACGCCGAGACTCCTGGAGAAGCTGGGCGTCAGATACGTCACGCTCAACGCCGACCCGAACGGGGCCTTCCCGGGACACAACAGCGAGCCGACCCCGGACAACACGAGAGACATCGTGGACCTGGTCAAGGCCGGGGGGTTCGACCTCGGGTTCGTCCACGACGGCGACGCTGACAGGACCATATTCGTGGACGACAAGGGGAGGTACATGTACGGCGACAGGAGCCTGGCCCTGGTGGCCCACTACACTTGCCTCGAAAAGGGGGGCGGGCTCGTCGTGACATCCGTGGGGTCGTCCATGTGCGTCGAGGACGCCGTGAAGCTCGCGGGCGGGCGCGTCGAGTACACCATGGTTGGATCCCCGATAGTCGCGCGCGCGATGATAGACTCCGGGGCGGTCTTCGGCGGGGAGGAGAACGGCGGGCTCATATTCCCGGGGATGCAGTACTGCAGGGACGGGGCGATGTCGGCCGCCAAGGTGCTCGAGATAGTCGCGAAGCACGGCAGGCTCTCCGAGCTTCTCGACGGCATACCGTCATACGCCCAGTACAAGACAAAGACGAAATGCCCGGACGACAGGAAGCAGGAGGTCATGGAAGCCCTGGCCGCCTCCGCGAAAGGCGACAGGGTGGACACGACTGACGGGGTCAAGATATTCTCAGGCAAGAGCTGGGTCCTGGTCAGGCCGTCCGGGACGGAGCCTCTGTTCAGGGTGTTCTCGGAGGCGCAGACGCCGGAAGAGGCGAAGGAGATCGCGGAGTCGTACAGGAAGAAGGTGGAGGAGCTAATCGGAGGCTGACGCTCAGGCCTTCTCGGCGTGTGAGGCCTTCCACTTTACGGCTATTACCTCGCGTATCAACCTCGCGGCCAAGATCGCCGTGTTGCCGTTGTCGTACGGCGGGCAGACCTCGACGACATCGAAGCCGACCAGGCGGTCCCCCAACCGGTTGATGATGTGCCTAACGTCCCAGGGCGTGAGACCGAACGGCTCAGGCGTGCCGGTGCCCGGGGCGTACGCGGGGTCTATGCCATCTATGTCAAGGGAGAGGTACACTGGCTCCCTCTTGAGCTTCCCCAGCATCTCGTCGAAGACCTTCTCGCACCCTTGCTCGCGTATCCTGAAGGCGTCCGCGTAGAGCGCGGATTCACGGTCCTCGTCCCCAGATATCGACCTCACGCCGAAGGCGAACACGTTCCCCTTGCCCACGACGTCCTCGATCCGCTTGTGCGCGCACGCGTGGCTGTTCTTGAGGCCCTGGTACTCCTCCCTGTAGTCCAGGTGGGCGTCTATCGTGATGGCGGAGATGTCCTTCCCGAGAGCCTTCACGAGGGGCGGGGACACCGAGTGCTCCCCGCCCATGGTTACGAGGAACTTGCCGTCCTTGACTATCCTTCTGGCCTCCTCCTCGATGGCGGAGACCATCTCGTCGACTGTGCCTTCCTCGTACAGGTCCCCCTCGTCGTGGACCTTGATGTCGTCGAAGGTCACGCCCAGCTCGAACAGCTCCTTCTCGAAGTTGGATGACGCCGCCCTGATGGATGTAGGGGCGAGTCTCGCGCCGCTCCTGAAGGTCGTGGTCCTGTCGAAGGGCGCGCCAAGTATGACGAACTCAGAATCCTCGTATGTGTCGACCGCGTCCGCGAACGTCAGCATTCCGCGGCTAGGCATCCTCACACCCGCATGATCTTCTTCCGGCCCATGGCGACGATGTACATGATGTCCTCGCCAGCCTTGAGGGAGTCCTTGTACTCATCCGGGATAGGCAACGTGAACATCTCATAGGTCTCGAGGTCCATCAGCTGCACCTCAGCCCCCATGAGGGAGACGACCTGGGCCTGCCTCTTGTCGATCATTGGCACCTGGACCTTGTGTTTGACGGGGTATACGACCGATCTCTTGTTGCCGTCGAACAACCCCACGGCCTCGATGCGCGCCTTGGCCTCCCCGTGCTTCCCTGGCTTGGAGGTCGAGATGCTCAATATCTTGCAGGGCTCCTCTTCAACGTTCATGTACCTGCCTTCTTTGAGGGTCCTGACCTCGGCCTGCTCCCATGCCATGGATAACCACTTCTGGACTCCGTAATCCCCGGGCGTTTAAAATACTTATGCGTCACCGGCGGCGTTTCTTCGGCCTGCCAGGCGCCTTCCTCGGGGGCGACGCGTGCTGCTTGCGTATCTCCGCGACCCTCTTGTCCAGCTGCTGAGCGAGCAGTTGAGTTATGTCGTTCTTGGAGTACAGGTCCGCCCTGGCGGCAAGGCATATCTTGGACGCGAGCGCCCTCGCGATCGCGCCCCGTTGCCACTGGGGTGCGGTGTGCACCAACGAGTGCTGGAACAGGATCCCGTGTTTGGGCGGTTTCGCGCCCTTCTTCAGGTGCCTGAACATGGCCTTCTCGGCCCCCAGGAGCTGGACGGTGCTCGACGGCATGGACGCGAGCCTCTTGAGGCTTCCCGCCTGCATGATCAGTCTCGCGCCGACGACTGGGCCCGCCACGGCGGATATGTTGGGGGCGACCTGCGACATCCTGGACTCGACGTACTTCTCGAGCTTGGCCCTCGCCGAGTATGATTCCCTGAGCGCCGCGGAGAGCACCCTGACCGACTCAAGGTCCGCCGGGTCTATCTCGGAGCCTATCGAATCCATCTCGAGGCTCAGGGCGGCCATGACGTCGGGCCTCGCGCCGTGGTCCGCGACAGCCTTCGCGTACGCCTCCCCTCCGAGGACGACCTCGAGCTCCGGGAAATGGAGTCCATACCACTCCCTCAACCTCTCGGAGAGTATGTTGTCCGTGAACACGATGTCGTCGTACGCCCTGACGGCCTGGCCCAGGTGCACGTCCGGGCCGATGCTCCGCCTGACGGAATCCTTGGCCAATATTATAGTAGCTTCTCTATACATATCGAGGGAGAACCCGAAATCCTCCGGCTTGATGAACGAGGAGTCGAACCTGACCTTCCTGCCGAACTCGGACAGCCTGCGGTCGGCGACCTGCTTCGCGGATGACGCCAGGGACATCTCCTCGTCCAATATCTCGCCCCTGGCGACCTTGCCGAGCCTCTCAGCGATCGCGGCTGGGTCCTTGGGGAACAGCGCGGCCTTCCTGACCTTCCCCTCGTCGCACAGGAAGCTGCCGAACCACTTAGTGGTCAGTATCATCGCTGCCTGTATCCGAGAGATGGGTAAAAAGCCTACCGAGGGGCGGTCACGCGCCTTCCCGCAGGGAGGAGAACTCTCCTGGCTTGACGATTCCCTTCTCCGTTATGAACCCCGTGACGTACCGAGCGGGAGTGACGTCGAACGCGGGGTTCAGCGCGACGCTGTGCTCTGGCGATATGCGCCTACCGTTCACGAGCGACACCTCGTCCGGGGACCTGTCCTCGATGACTATGCCCGAGCCCGAGGTCAGCGTGAAATCGAACGTGCTCACGGGGGCCGCGACGTAGAACGGTACGCCGTTCTCCTTCGCGAGGACCGCTTTCTCGTAGGTGCCTATTTTGTTTGCGAAGTCCCCGTTGGACGCTATCCTGTCGGCGCCCACGATCACCAGGTCGACCTCTCCCCTGCTCATGTAGTGTCCAGCGGCGTTGTCCGCGATGACGGCGTGATCTATGCCCTCGTTCAGCAGCTCCCAAGCGGTCAGCTTCGCCCCTTGGAGCCTAGGGCGGGTCTCGTCCACGTACACGAAGAACTTCCTCCCGGCCCTGTGAGCGACCCTCATCGGCGCCAGGGCCGTGCCGAAGTCCACCGTCGCGAGCGCGCCCGCGTTACAGTGCGTGAGTATCCTGTGGCCGTCTTTGATGAGCGGGGCGCCGTTCTCACCTATGTGCTTGCATTTGGACACGATCTCGTCGGAGTACGCCCCCGCCTCCTTGACGAGGTCTCCGCCCCTCTTGGACAGCATGAGGTCGACCGCGTAGAACAGGTCGTGGGCCGTCGGCCTGGTCGCTTTGATGGTCTTCGCGGCGTTGTCGAGGTCCTCGCCCCCCTTCCAGGCGAGGGCCATCCCGTACGCCGCGGCGGCCCCGATCGTCGGGGCCCCCCTGACGGTCATGTCGGATATCGCCTCGGCCATCTCGGCGCATGTCCTGATGCCGACGGTCTTGAATCTGCGCGGCAGCTCCCTCTGGTCGATGACGGTGACGACATCGCCGTCCATCCATATCGCCCTAAGGTCCTCCCTGCCCCGCTTGGTCCTTACGCGCATGGTCTCGCCGAGTGTATCCACGTCCATGCATAAAACGATGAACCACGCCCGCCAAAAGACTATTAAACCAATGTGGTATACATCGGCCGTCGCCAATGGGCCCATGGTCTAGCGGTTATGACGGCGCTCTCACACAGCGCAGATCGCCGGTTCAAATCCGGCTGGGCCCACATCATACTCACCTCCGCCACTCGCCGGTGGCGGTGCGCGGGCACGCGCGCGTCAACGTGCGGGTCCGTGCGCCCGAGCCCAGAGCCGAATAAAATCGAAGTAAAGGGTTTTCGCAGAGTGGTTTCCCGGACTGATGGTCACTTGCTGCGGGTATGGTATAGCTTGCCGCCGTGGCCGTTGCC
>JBFXGF010000064.1:0-7148 GCA_050178275.1 Thermoplasmata archaeon
GCATCGTACCCAGGGCGGTCCCGGTCGTGGAGAACTCGGCCGCCTCGGTCATCCTCGACCTGATGCTCCAGGGGGGGTTCGCGTGACGAAGGACGAGCTGAACGCCCTCCGGTCCGAGATGGACAGGATCGACCAGGAGCTCATGAGGCTCATCGCCAGGAGAGGCGATGTCGCCAGGGAGATCGGCCTCACCAAGCGCAAGGACGGGCTCAAGGTCAGGGACGCGGAGAGGGAGAAGAAGGTCGTCGCCAAGATGGCCGCGATGGCCAATTCGCTCGGCGCGGACAAGAAGCTCGCGAAGGAGGCCGCGAGGCTGCTCATCGCGGACGCGGTCGCCATCCAGAAGGAGCAGGCGGAGCTCCCGCTCGAGGGGCACAAGGCCCTGGTGGTCGGCGGGTCCGGGAGAATGGGCGGATGGGCCTGCAGGTTCATGTCGAACAGAGGGGCGAAGGTGAAGGTCTGGGACCCCAGGGGCGCCCGCAAGGGGTACACCAACGCGAGGAGCCTGGCCCCGGCCGTCACCGAGGCCGACACGATAATCATCGCGAGCCCCTTGGGCGTCTGCGCGGAGGAGCTCAAGATGGTCCTGGACGCGGGCCCGAAAGGCGTCGTCATGGACCTGTGCAGCGTCAAGTCCCACATATCCAGCGTCCTCAGGTTGGCGGCGGCCGACGGCGTCCTCATCGCGAGCGTGCACCCCATGTTCGGCCCGAGGGCGGCGTCCCCGAAGGGGTTGAACGTGGTCGTCTGCGACTGTGGCAGCAGGGAGGCGACCTCGCTCGCCAAGAAGCTGTTCGGGGGCGCTGGGGCCAACATTGTCGAGCTGTACCTCGAGGAGCACGACCGGATGATGGCGTACATCCTCGGCCTGTCCCACATGACCGCGCTCATGTTCGGCGCTACCCTCAGAGCCTCTGGGAAGAAGACCTCGGAGCTCAGGAGGGTGCAGGGGACCTCGTTCGCCAGACTGGCGGACCTTGCCGAGGAGGTCTCGGGGGAGAGCAAGAGGGTCTACCACGACATACAGGCCCTGAACCCACACACCAGGGAGATGGTCGAGGAGGCGGAGCGGGCCCTGAGGGAGCTCAAAGACGCCTCGTCGTCCACGGAACACGACATGTTCACGAAACTGATGGAGTCTACGAAGGAACAGATGGAGACGTGATTCAGATGACCAAGAAGAAGGCAGCCATACTCGGCTCGAGCGGCATGATCGGCCAGAGGTTCTCGCACATGCTCGACGGACACCCGTACTTCGATGTCGTGGCGTACTGCGCCTCTGACAGGTCGGAAGGCAAGAGGCTGTCCGACGTCTGGAAGCTTCCGGACATCGAGCTGGGCCCCAGCCTCGGCTCGAGGCACATCACCGGCACCGACCCCGCGGCCCTCGCGAAGGAGGGCGTCGAGGTCGTCTTCAGCGGCCTGCCGTCTGAGGTCGCCGGGGCGGTGGAGGACGCCTGCGCCGAGGAAGGCATGGCGGTCTACTCCAACGCGGCGGCCCACAGGACGGACCCAGACACGCCGATCCTGCTCCCCGAGATCAACCCGGACCATCTCGCCGCGGTCGAGGCTCAGAGACGGCGCAGGAAGAAGGGCGGCTACATAGTCACGAACGCCAACTGCTCGGTCACCGGGCTGGCGCTCGGCCTGAAGCCGCTCATCGACGCGTTCAGGTTCACCGAGGTCTACGTGGCCACTTACCAGGCGCTCTCGGGCGCGGGGTACCCTGGCGTGTCCTCCCTGGACATCCTGGGCAACGTGCTCCCCCACATCAAGAACGAGGAGGAGAAGATGTCCTCCGAGGGCAAGAAGATACTCGGGGGCTTCAGCAACGGAAGGTTCGTCGACGCGCCCTTGAACATCGAGTCGAGCTGCGCCAGGGTCGCGACCAGGGACGGTCATCTAGAGGCCGTGTTCATCCATCACAAGGACATGCCAGACGCGGACAAGATCTCGAAGACCCTCTCGGAGTTCAGGGCGAGGCCGCAGGAGCTGGGGCTGCCGAGCGCGCCCCTGAACCCGATAATCGTGAGGCGCGAGCAGGACAGGCCGCAGCCGAGGTTGGACGCGGGCGCCGGCGAGCCTCACAGGGCGCGCGGCATGGCCGTCACGGTAGGCCGGATACGGACGAGCAGGGACAACCTGAGGTTCAACCTGCTCGTGCACAACACCATACGCGGAGGCGCTGGAGGGTCCGTGCTGAACGCCGAGCTGGCGTACAGGGAGGGACTCATCTGAGCGCGAAGGCGAAGGCGGCTGGAACCAAAGGGAAGACCTACGACGACATCAAGCGCAAGATAGCCGACGGCGACGTCGTCGTCATGACGGCCCGCGAGTTCAAGGACTTCGTCAAGGCGAACGGGACCAAGAAGGCCGCCGAGGAGGTCGATGTCGTCACGACGGGCACCTTCGGCGCGATGTGCTCGTCGGGCGCGTACATCAACTTCGGGCACTCGGAACCGCCGATCAAGATGCAGAGGATATGGCTCGACGGCGTGCCGGCCCAGGCGGGGCTCGCGGCGGTCGACGGGTACATAGGAGCCACCGCGCTGGACGAGACGAACAACATGGCCCACGGCGGGGCCCATGTGATCGAGGACCTCGTCAGGGGCAAGGCCGTCAGGCTGAGGGCGACCGGGTACGGGACGGACTGTTACCCGAGGAAGGAGATCGACACCTATGTCAGCCTCAGGACGGTGAACCAGGCGGTCCTGATGAATGTCAGGAACTGCTACCAGAACTACGCGGCCGCCAGCAACTCCTCATCGAAGACGCTCTACACGTACATGGGCAAGCTGCTGCCGGAGTTCGGCAACGCGACCTTCAGCAGCGCCGGGGAGCTGTCCCCGTTGCTGAACGACCCGTATTACAGGACCATCGGGATCGGGACGCGGATATTCCTGGGCGGCGCCCAGGGATATGTGATGTGGGAGGGTACCCAGTTCCACCCAGGCGCCCCCAGGACCCCGAACGGCGTCCCTAAGAGGCCCGCTGGCACCCTCGGGGTGATAGGGGACCTCAAACAGATGGACCCAGAGTTCGTCAAGGGACTCACGTTCACGAGGTACGGCTCCTCGCTCGGCATCGGGATAGGGATCCCGATCCCGATCCTCGACGAGGACATGGCCAGATGCTGCGCCGTGACCGATGGTGACATACTCACAGGCGTGTTGGACTACGGCCAGGCGACGAGGTCGAGGCCCGTGCTCAGGGAGGTCTCGTACGCGGACCTGAGGTCCGGCGAGATAGAGATCAAGGGCAAGCGGGTCCCGACATCATCCTTGTCGAGCGTCTACAAGGCGCGTCAGGTCTCCGAGGCCCTCAAGAGCTGGATACTGAAGGGCGAGTTCACCATACAGGAACCGGTCCAGAGCTTCCCCAGGGATAGGGCGATGAAGACGCTGGACGTCAGGACCGAGAGGGAGGCGACCTGAAATGAAGACGAAGGTGGTGCTCACTTTCAGCCCCGACGCGTCGAACCAGCCGATCACGCACAACCTGATATCCAAGCACGGTCTCCTCGTGAACATACTCAGGGCGGAGATAGACGAGATCGGCGGCAAGATGGTCCTCGAGCTCTCCGGCAAGGCCGACAGCATCAAGGGTGGCATAGACTACCTCAAGGCCAGCGGCGTCGGCGTCAAGCCGATCAAGGAGGGCGTGCGGAGGGACGACGAGGCGTGCACGCACTGTGGCATGTGCGTCTCGATATGCCCCACGAAGGCGCTGACGATGGACCCCAAGTCCGGCAAGGTGAGCTTCGACGAGGAGAAGTGCGTGGCCTGCGGCGTGTGCATAGACGCCTGCCCGCCCAGGGCGATGGAGATACTGATTTGAGATGGCTTTCGTGCACGCGAAGTTGGAGATCGCCGAGACAGCGGCGACGATAGCGGCCGAGGGCAGGTTCGTCGAGGCCGCGGTGGACGCGGTCAAGGCCGCCCGGAGGGAGATCGAGAGGCAGGTCCGGAGGGACCAGTTCTTCCTCGCCACGATGGAGCCCTATACGCCCGAGGACGCCGGCCCGGTGGTCCAGCGCATGTGCGAGGCCGCGGCCGTCGCCGGGGTCGGGCCCATGGCGACCGTCGCCGGGGCGATCGCCCAGGCCGGGCTCGAGGCCATGGTCGCCCAAGGCTGCGCGCACGGCTGGGTCGACAACGGGGGCGATATCGCGCTCATACTCGACAGGCCCGCGACCGTCGAGGTGCTACACCAGCCCGGCGCGGAGACGGCTTTCGGGCTGCGGCTCGAGCCCTCGGGCGGGGTGCTCGGCGTGTGCGCGTCGAGCGGCAGGCTCGGGCACTCGATAAGCCTGGGGGACTCGGATGTCGCGGTCGCGCTGGCTGACTCGGCGGTTCTCGCGGACGCGCTCGCCACGGCCATCGGCAACCGCGTCCGTGGCAAGTCGTCGCTGGCGACTTGCTTCGACCCGTTCAGGGACGTCAAAGGGATGGTCGGCGGTCTCGCGATGGTCGACGGGGAGGTCGCGATGCACGGGAGGCTGCCGGAGCTCGTCGAGGTCGAGCACAGCCCCGAGAGGCTTACGGCCCACAGCAAGATGCCGCCAAGATGCTACTCACGTTCGTCGGATGATGCTCAAGAGGTGAAGACTTGAAGGTCATGAAGTTCGGGGGCACCTGCCTCGGGACTGAGGACACCCTGGACAGGGTCTCTGAAGTCGTCAGGTCGGAGAAGGAGAAGAAGCTCGTGGTCGTGTCGGCCGCCTCGGGGGTGACCAACGCGCTCAAGGACTTCGTGTCGAAGCCGAGGCAGGAGAGGGAGATAGACGACTTCCTGCTCGCCCTCAAGATGAGGCACGTGGACGCGGTGTCGAGAGTCGAAGGCGACGCGAGGAAGGAATCGTTGGACATGATCGAGGGGAAGGTCACGAAGCTCGAGAGGCTCCTGTACGGCGTCACGTACACTGAGGAGCTCACCCCGAGGACGAAGGACCTCATCCTCAGCTTCGGCGAGCGCCTGTCCGCGATCGTGCTCGCGTCCAGACTATCCAACGACGGCGTCAACGCCGTCCCCATGGAGACGGACGCGCTCGGGTTCATCACGGACGACCAGCATGGGAACGCCGTCGCGATGCTCGACCAGTGCGAGAGGAACATGGGCCCGACACTCGAGACCGCGCTGGACAAGGACATCGTGCCCGTGGTGACGGGTTTCTTCGGGATAACGCAGGACGGGCACGTCACCACCGTCGGGCGCAGCGGGACGGACTACACCGCGGCCGTCATCGCATACTCGGTCAACGCGAAGCCCATCGAGGTGTGGAAGGAGGTAGACGGGTTCATGAGCGCGGACCCGAAGCTCGTGAAGGACGCGTTCATGATCGACCGGCTCTCATACGAGGAGGCGGCCGAGCTCGCGTATTTCGGGGCGCAGGTGCTGCACGCGAGGGCCGTCCAGCCAGCAAGACTCAAGGGGATAGAGATCATCGTCAAGAACCTGTACAACCCGGGGTCCCCGGGAACAGTCATAGGGAACGGCAGGATGACGCGCAAGGACGTCATCAAGAGCGTATCCTACGTCCCAAAGGTCGCCACGCTCAAGGTGTTCGACACGGGCGCGGGATACAGGTCAGGGTTCCTCGCGGACATCACCAACTGCCTTTCGCAGGAGGACGTGAACATCTTCTCGGCGACGACATCCCAGACATGCGTCGCGGTCCTCATAGACGAGCAGCAGACCACGCAGGCGAAGAGGGCGATAAAGAAGGTGATCGGGGGCATGGGCGAGAGCTTCGAGATCACGCCCGGCGCCGCGCTCGTCTGCACCGTCGGTGAGGGGCTCGGGTACACCGAGGGCGTCGCGGCGAGGGTATTCAAGGCGGTCGCGGCCAGCAAGGTCAACGTCGAGCTCATATCGGCCGGTGCGTCCACCGTCGCCTACCACTTCAGCGTCAACCACAAGGACCTCAAGAAGACCATAACCGCCATCCACACGGAGTTCTTCGGCTCGCCCGGCGGCGGGAGAGAGAACGAGTGAGCCTCACAGGATCTTCACGAAGGTGGAGTTGAAGGCGGAGTTCTGCCCGTACCTCTGGACGTAGTCGGTCGTGAGGAAGTTCGCGCTCGAGCCTCCGGAGAGCTTCGGCCACAGCGCGGAATAGGACATGAGCACGCCCCGCGGGACCACGTCCGAGACCTCGCACCTCACATCCCACACGCCGAGCTCGTTCGTCAGCGTGACCGTCGAGCCGTCATCGACGCCCTCCGCCTTCGCGTCCTTCGGGTTCACATAGACCACGGGCTTTATGTCATGCCACCTGGGGTGGTACTGGGACCTTACGAGGAACTTGTGGACCGGCGTCAGCAGCATGTACGGGAGGCTGCTGGAGACCTGCACGTGCGACGGGAGCCCTCCGAGCCCCTCGGCCTCAGCGGCCGCGGAGTACAGTTCGATCTTCCTGGAGGGCGTGGCGTATATGTCCCGGTTCGGCACCTTCAGCCTCAGGAAGCCCTTCTTCGTGAGGTCCTCGAACTTGCCCTCGACGGACTTGCTCTTCGAGATGAGGGTCTTGGCCACCTTCTCGTCCTCTTCGAACAGCTCCCTCTGGGTCAACCTCATCGCCGACGCGAGCGCCCTGAAGGTGTCGCTGTTGCATCTCGCCTCTCCGAGCGGCTCGATGGCCTTCTCGTTCACGGAAAGGTAGTTGTGGAAGTACGATGTGTTGATGTCATACTGCTCGAAGAAGCTCGTGGCGGGCAGCACGATGTCCGCGTAGTCGGCCGTGTCCGTCTGATACAGGTCGTGGACCACGGTGTACATGTCCTCGCTCGCGAACCCCTTCCTGACGAGCGCCTGGTTGGGCAAGGTCGCGAGTGGGTTCGAGTTGTAGACGAACATCATCTTGATCTTGCCAGTCTGGAGCGTGCGCCCCATGTCGACCATGTTGTACTTCGTCAGCTTCCTCGTCCTGAGGGACCTGCCCTCGAGGTAGTCCATGTCGAAGTCGCCCAGGTCCGTGGAGTAGAAGAACCCCCTGTTCTCGCCGATCAGGGAGGGCAGTATGCTTATGGCCCTCACCATCTCGCCGCCGTTCTTCTGCCTCTGCATCCCGTAACCGATCATGATGCAGTTGGGCCTCTGCGAGACATAGTCGCCTATGAAGTCCTCGATCTGCCTGGTCGTCAGACCCG
>JBFXGF010000065.1:0-7118 GCA_050178275.1 Thermoplasmata archaeon
CCCTCGAGGCGATCATACCGTCCCTCGGGCTGCAGATGAACGTCCGCCCGTTCCCGGTGGACGGCCCGGACGCGATGTTCTTCGCCGCTGTCTCGATGGCCGCCGTCGCCGTCATGACCTTCCTCGCCTACGCCCTGGTCGAGGTGAGGATCAGCATATCGTCCCAGTCGTACGTCGACATGTTGCCGAGGTATCATTCCAAGATGCGCTGGCTCAAGGGCCTGACGAGGACCCTTTTCGCGAAGGAGTTCGTCGACCTGAGGAGGAGCGGGACCGTCGCGAAGATGTCCTTCTCGTTCGTGCTGCCGCTCATGTTCCTGTCGTTCACGACATGGTTCGTCAACTACGGGCTCGCGATCCCGGTGGGGTTCAACACGGTGTTCTACGCCTCCATGGTGGGGTTCGTGGGGGTGCTCATGTACAGCTGGCTGAACAACATCGACCTGGCTGAGTACTACTCACTGATACCCGTCACCGTCCCGCAGCTCATCAAGGTGAGGGTCGCCGTGTTCCTCGTGCTGACCCTGGGTATATCGACCTTCTTCGTGGTCGGCATATCCGTCCTGAACGGCGAGACGGGCTATCTGCCGCTCTCGCTGCTCGTGATGTTCATCACGTCCGTGTACATGGTCCTCGTCCTGGCGTACCTGACGGGCCTGAGGACGAACACGTTCCTGTTCGACACGAGCATCCTGGCCAAATTCAGCATCATGTCCTTCCTGCCGGACGTGTGCCTGGTCATACTGTCCTTCAGCCTGTCGACCGACTGGGCCTTCGCCCTGCTAGGCCTCTCCATCGTGCTGTTCTCCATGTCCGCCACGTCGCTCATACTCTACAGGGGCATCGAGTCGAAGTGGCGGAAGGCCTCGTTCACCGAGTGAGGGCCCTGTATATCTTGTATGGAGTCAGTCGACGGGGTCCGCGCCGTCCCCGCCGCGCGTCTCCCGGCCGGTCGCGGCGGGTCAAGTCGTGCGACGGCCACGCATAACCCTGATTAGGCAAGGATTATGAGCGCCGGGACAGTTCGAGATGCGCGGAGAGATGAGTCACGATGGACGGGGCGGTGTTGTTCAGGAGGTCGATGCACTGTCTCCTGGCCCTCGCGCCCGCGTACTACCTCCTGCCCGAGGAGCTCCCGGTCCTGGGCCTTGGGAGGTGGGTGCTCCTGATCGGGTTCTTCTTCGTGGTATCGCTGATCGAGAGCGCCCGGCTCCTGATGGGCTGGACGTTCTTCGGGCTCAGGCCGCATGAGCGAGGCCAGATCGCGTCGTTCGTCTGGGCCGCCGCCGGCGTCGTGGTCGCCCTGTGGCTTTTCAGGGAGGACATCGCCACGGTCGCCATTGTCGGCATGGCCCTCGCGGATCCCCTCGCGGGGGAGCTGAGGAGGGTGAGGCCCCGCTCGACCGTCAGCATGACCGTGCCGTTCGCGGCCTATTTCGTCATGGCGGCCGCGGTGTTGCACGTGTGGGGGCTCATGCCCGCGCTGTCCGTCGTCCTCGCCAGCGTCATAGGCGCGGCCACCGCCGTCGTGGCCGAGCGAGAGAAGATACGCTACCTGGACGATGATTTCCTCATGATAGTGCTGCCGTGCCTCGTGATGCAGCTGTTCGCCCTGTGACGGCCGCCCGGGGGTCTCAGAGGACTTCGAGCTTGCCGTACTTGCCTGCACTGACCTGCAGCTTGTTCTTGAAGGAAGAGGCCCAGCCGTTCGTTATCTTGATCTTGGAGTCGACCTGGACCTTGTCTATGTCGTCGTTCCAGAGGGTCAGGTTGACCTTCTCCCCGGCTTCGTCCTCGCCTACCGCGTCGCACACTCGCCCGCCGGAGCCGCTCCACTTTGAGGTCCATTCCCTGGGCTCGCCCTTCTCCACGACGGTGACGGTGAGCTCATCGACCTTTGACTTGTCCTTTAGGTCCTTCGCCATCATTGTAGCACGCTCTTGGTCGGTCGGAAGCGGGTCATCGTACTTAAACCTCACCCCTCCCGGCGGAGCGCGCCGCCCGCCGGGCGGATGCGCCCCTTGCCGCCGTTTTGAGACCGTGCCAGATGCCCCGGGGAACCTGCGTTTCTACTCCAATTAGCATTTTATATCCCAGACTCAGATAGGGGCCGTCCATGACTAGGATCAAGGTCATAACCGAACCGGCAGAACTCGTCCCCATGTTCCGGGCGGTCGACACTAAAGTCAAGAGGGAGGTCTTGAAACTAGTCACCCTCGAGTGGCACACGGTCAGGGACATCGAGAAACAGTTCGGGCCCGCCGGGAAGGAGGCCCTCCTGTTCTTCGAGAAGATGAAGCTCGTGGAGACGAGGTGGCAGACCTCCGACACGCAGCAGCCGGAGAAGGCCTATCACACTTACTACACCTCCTTCCACATCAACGCATCGTGGCCCGTGTACGAGATCAGCGACGTGCTCGCCGCGGCCGTGATGGATGAGAAGGAGTTCACGAAGATCGAGAAGCAGATATTCGACCTGGTCGGGGCCCAGGGCAAGTTCGCGGGCGACGTCGCCGAGATCCTGGGGGTCACGTTCACGATGCTCAAGAGCCTGGTGAAGAGAAGCACCAAGCTGGACTACAGGGGCCACAGGATAGAGCGCGTGAAGGAGTCGCGCTAGCGCCTCCGAGGTGGACGCATGATAGTCGTGCTGAGGCTCGGCCATCGTCCCGACAGGGACCAGAGGGTCACTACACACGTCGCGCTGACCGCCAGGGCGCTCGGCGCGGACGAGGTGTGGGTGTCGACGAAGGACGCGTCGCTCGAACGCTCGGTCCGAGGCGTCGTCGAGAGGTTCGGGGGCGAGTTCACCATCAAGACGGGTGTCGACTGGCGCAAAGCCATCAAGTCGTGGGACGGCACGGTCGTGCACCTGACCATGTACGGAGAGCGCCTCTCCGAGGCGCTACCCACCCTGCCGGCCGACGACATCATGGTCGTCGTGGGGGCGGAGAAGGTGCCGAGGGAGGTCTATGAGCTCGCCCACAGGAACATATCCATCGGGAACCAGCCGCACTCGGAGGTCGCGGCCCTGGCGATATTCCTGGACCGGTTGAAGGGCGGCAAGGCCGTCGAGCGCGACATGGATGGCAGGATGAGGATCGTGCCGAATCCGAGGGGGAAGACGGTAGTTGACGGGCGGAACAGCGAGGCCGGTTAAGGTCCCGGGAAGCGAGGAGTGCCTAAGGATACTCGCGGACAGCGGGTGCGGGGACGATGTCTCTGCGCACTGCAGGGCGGTCGCGAGGCTCGCGGTCCGGATCGCGCGGAGGTGCGGCGCGGACGAGGGGCTCGTGGAGGCCGGCGCTCTCCTGCACGACATCGGCCGTTGCAGGACTCACGGGATCGCCCACGCGGTGGAGGGCGCGAGGCTGGCGTCCGAGCTGAAGATGCCCCCTCAGGTCGTCAAGATAATAGAGCGTCACATCGGCGGGGGCCTGACCAAGGCGGACGCTGGGCGGTTGGGTCTGCCCAAGAAGGATTACGTCCCGCGCACGCTCGAGGAGAAGGTGGTCGCCCACGCGGACAACCTCTTCGAGGGCACTAGACGTGTCCCCGTCAGGGACACGGTCTACCAGCTTGTCCGTAAGGGCCTGGGCGACCAGGCCGAGAAGGTCCTGCGCCTCCACAAGGAGTTGTCCGAGGCCTGCGGGTGCGACCTGGACGAGATAAACTGAGGATATGGGCCGCGCCTAATCGCCGTGGCGGTACCTGGGGAACAATCCGTTCTTGTGCGCGTCCCTCAGCTTGTGGTACTCATCCGCGTTCCTGCGGGCGGCGTCCATGAGGGCCGGGTCGTTCTCCTTGACGACCTTCGCCGGGACACCGACCGCGAGACTGCCAGGGGGTATCCTCGTGCCGGACTTGACGAGCGCGTTCGCCCCTATCACCGAGCCGGTCCCGACTTCCGCGCCGTCCAGGACGGACGAGTTCATCCCGACGATCACATAGTCCCCGATCGTGGCCGCGTGGATGATAGCCCCGTGACCGATGGAGACGTTCTTGCCGACGATGGTCGGCCTGCCCGGGTTGCCGTGGATCTGGCAATGCTCCTGCACGCTCGACCCCTCGCCTATCCTGACCGCGGACAGGTCCCCTCTAATCACGGCGTAAGGCCAGACGCTGCAACCCTTGTCGATGACGACATCGCCGATTATGACCGCCTCTGGGGCGATGTAACACGACGGGTCGACCACGGGACCTGACACGAAGGACTTGAGGCTGACGACTGGGATAAAACCTTCGTCGTCCTAGGATTCCTTCTTCTCGCTCTTCGGCTTCGACCCCCTCTTGAGGGCGACGCGCTTCGGGAAGTACTTGAGTATGACTATGTCCCCGATGGAACCGATCCACCTGAACGGTACGTTGACGGACTTGGATCCCTCGACCAGGAGCGGGTTCGTCTGGCTGATGAACAGTCCTTGGACCTTGTTCTCGTCCACCTCGACGACGAGGTTGGAGATGTTACCAAGGTAAAGGCCTTGGCTCGTGTAGACCTGCAGACCAATCATATCAGAAGCTTCTGTGAGCATCCTGCATCCCTGCGACCGTATCGCAATCCCGTCTTTAAATAGTTTCGTTTTGGCCAGAGTGCTGGCTCCCAAGACTACGTCTTGGGCCCGACGCGCGCGCGGGGCGCACATGTTCGACGCAATGGTTAAGTACGGAGCCCCCATTCGGTAGTGTGAAAGAAGGGCACAAGCGTGCAAATCCGGTGTTGCGGATGTCTGAGCTGGATGAGATAAGGCAGAGGAAATTGCAGGAGATGATGAAGATGGCAGGGGCAGGACTTTCCGGGGGAGTCGCGTTTCCAGACTCTCCAGTGGTTGTGACAGATTCGGATTTCGAGGAAACGGTGAAGAAGTACCCGATGGTCGTTGTGGACTGCTGGGCACCGTGGTGCGGCCCCTGCAGGATGCTGACCCCGACCATAGAGGCGATGGCGAAGGACTTCAAGGGGAAGGTCGTCTTCGCGAAACTCAACACCGATGAGAGCGTGGAGACCGCCGGCAAGTTCAGGATTATGAGCATCCCGACACTGCTCTACTTCAAGGGCGGCAAATTGGTGGACAAGTCCGTTGGCGCGCTCCCGCGGCCGATGCTCGAGTCGCAGCTGAAGAAGCACTTGTAGAAACTCACTATACAGTGGATTCCCATCCACTTCCCCCCTCTTTTTCTGATTATCACTCAGCGTGAGCCGTCCCTTCAAAAGTCTAAAGTCAGTTGCGCCCATTGCTGGTCCGATACGCATGGACTTCGTGACGACCGTGGAATGTGACGGCTCGTATCCCGCGAGGATACAGTGTCAGAACGGCGCCTCCCTGGAATACTCCGCGCCAGCCGAGTTTGGGGGCATGAAGGGCCCAATCACGCCCGAGGACGCGTTCATAGGCTCCGCCAACATGTGCTTCGAGATAGTCTTCAAAAGGGTCTCGGCTGGGCTGGGCATGAATCTACTGGACTTCAAGTGCAGGGCCGTGGGGGATCTTCAGACGGTCGACGGTTTCAAGAAGTTCGTCAAGATCAGTCTCTACCCCGAGATGCGGTTCGCCGAGGGTTCCAGGGTCGAGAACCTCCAGAAGGCTATTGAAGGCACGAAGAAGAGATGCCTGGTGACGAGTTCGATGGCGCTCGATGTGGAAGTCTTCCCCAAGATCGTGGAGTGAGGTGTCACGCATGTGCAGGATGGTCGGGGTAGTGTTCAGGTCGTCCTTCCCGACGGAGTCGCTCACCGCTCTGAGGGGCGTGGCTGAGACCGGGACGATTCCGGAGGAGGAGGAGCGTGGCCACAGGGACGGATGGGGGATCGTGTCCTTCTCGCAGGGGTCGCCAGTCCTCGTCGGGAAGAGCGAGAGGCCGGCCCATCTCGACCCGTCGTTCGACTCCGCGATGTCCTCAGCCGCGGCGACGCCGCCACCGAACATGGTGATAGCGCATGTGCGTGCGGCGTCGGCCGGGTCCGTTTCTTTGGCCAACACCCATCCGTTCATCTCAGGCCGGCTCGTGCTCGCGCATAACGGCACTGTCAAGGGGACCATCCCCAACGCGACGCGCTCGCCCAAGGGAGACACCGACAGCGAGAAACTCCTTCTCCTTGTCGCGGACAGGTATTCCCGGACGAACGACCTGGTCGCGTCGGTCGTCGGGCTTGTGAGGGAGGACCTTAAGGACACCACCTACAGAGGCCTGGTCCTCCTGGTCTCGGACGGGTCGAGGCTTGTCGGATTCAGGAAAGTCTACCACCAGGACTGGGAATGGTATTACAAACTCAGGCTCGCGGTGAGGGCGAACGAGGTCATGCTGTTCCAGGAGGTCCCCGAAGGCTGCGCCGTCGATGGACAGGTCTCGGAGGTCGTTGACGGAGAACTTGTCTCCATCGAGATGGGGTTGGATGTCACGAGGACGAAGATCCTCTAGCCCCTCGACTTCTTGGCGGCCAGTTTGATCGCGTCAGTGACGCTGTCGCGGGGAACGATGGTCGCGATGGGGATGTCCAGTATCTTCTCTATCGTCGGGCTGACGATAGGCGCGCACACCACGGCCATCGCGCCGTCCCGCTCAGCCCTCACGGCGGCGACGATGGCGTCCTCGACCGTCATGGCGGCGTACTCCCTGACTTTGACGGACTCGTCGCCCACTCGGACCGACCTCTCCACGACCTCGTCCAGCACATGCCGCGTGGCGATGACGGCGATGAAGTTGCCGGCCCTCAGTCCTTCAGCCTCCCTCAGGGCACCGACTATCCTCCTGAGCACCCCTAGGCTCGGGGACCTGTTCTCGTTGGTGATCTTGTAAAGCGTGCTCGGCGATACGCCCGCCTTCTTCGCGAGGTCCTGGACGGTCATGCCCAACTCCTCCAGGGCCACGTTCAAGGACTCTTTGAAGGCCTGGTCCGACTTCAGCGCGCCAGAGATTACTTTCCTAGATGCGTCCTTCATGTTTCCGACTTATGCTAATAAATGTCCGGATATTTATACAGTTGTATAACTATGACATCACCTTGCTGGAAAGAATTTAATATCCCCCGGGTACTGACATCCACTCAGGGGAAAAGCATGGACAAGAAAGTCGTCGCACTAGTTGTCGTGGTCGCGGCCGCCGTGATCCTCGCCGGCGTC
>JBFXGF010000066.1:0-7088 GCA_050178275.1 Thermoplasmata archaeon
GGTCGAGGCGTTCGCGTTCATACCCACGGGGGTCACCATCGAGGACGAGGTCTTCATCGGGCCCCACGTGTGCTTCACCAACGACAGGCGCCCGAGGGCGGTCGGGGACTGGGAGGTCACGCCCACGCTCGTTAGGAAGGGTGCGTCCATCGGCGCGAACGCCACGATAATCTGCGGCGTCACCATAGGCGAGGGCGCGCTCGTGGGCGCCGGCGCGGTGGTCACCAAGGACGTGCCCGCGCGCGCGGTCGTCGTCGGGTGCCCCGCGAAGCGTGTCAAGGTCGAGAAGAAGGAAGTGAAGAGTGGCAAGAGGAGGAAGGGCAGATGAAGGTACCACAGGCGCAGCCCGTCATGACGGAGGAGATGATCCAGGCAGCCGCGGACGCACTCAGGAACGAGAGGCTCACGCTCGGGGAGAGCGTGGCCAAGTTCGAGGACGCTTTCGCGAGGATGTGCGGAACCAAGCACGCGATCGCCGTGAGCTCCGGGACAGCGGCCCTGCAACTGGCCCTGCAGGCGGCGGGCGTCAAGTCGGGGGACAAGGTCCTCACGGCGGCCATGTCGTTCGTCGCCACATCGAACTCGTTCGTCGCGTTCGGGGGAGTGCCAGTGTTCACGGACGTGGACGGGGGCGACTTCAACCTCGACCCGGCCAAGCTCAGGTTCGACAGCGGGACCAAGGCCGTCATACCGGTGCACCTGTACGGGTACCCCGCGAGGATGGCCGAGATAAACGAGGCCGCCGCGAAGCACGGCGCGATCGTCGTCGAGGACGCGTGCCAGGCGCACGGGGCGATGTACAAGGGTAAGAGGGCTGGCGCGCTCGGGCTCATGGGCTGCTTCTCGTTCTACCCGACAAAGAACATGCATGTCGGCGGGGACGGCGGCATGGTCACCACGGACGACGCGGAGCTCGCGGACCTGGTCATGAGGCTCAGGCACTGCGGCAGGAAGGGGCAGTATGAGCACGACCTCATAGGCACCACCGCGAGGCTGAACTCGGCCAACGCCGCGGTCGGCATCGAGCAGCTCAAGATGCTCCCGCAGTGGAACGAGAAGAGGAGGGCGGTGGCCGCGAAGTACGACTCGATGCTCGCGGGCGTCGGAGACCTGAGGCTGCCCCCGAAACCCTCGAACGACTTCGAGCCAGTGTACCACCAGTACGCCATCCTGACCAAGAGGAGGAACGAGCTCAAGGCGCACCTCGGGTCGAAGGGCGTCGGCGTGGGCGTGCACTACGACATCCCGATACACCTGCAGCCGGTCTACAGGGACATGTACGGGTTCAAGGAGGGCATGCTCCCCATAACCGAGAGGCTCTGCAAGGAGGTCCTGACGCTCCCGATGTTCGTCGACATCACGGACGAGCAGATCAAGTACGTCGCCGAGAGCATCGCGGGGTTCTACGGGTGAGGTGAGTCGCATGGTGAAGTTCAACGTGGGAGTAATAGGCGTCGGGTACTGGGGCAAGAAGATACTTGACGAGTTCTCGAACCTGGAGAACGTGTCCGTCATCGGCGTCTCCGACCTGGACGAGAAGAACCTCGCGTTCGCGAGCGAGAGGTACGGCGTGAAGGCGGGCTACAAGGACTACAGGCAACTGCTCGCGCAGAAGGACCTGCACGCCGTCGCGGTATGCACCCCGAACCAGACGCACTTCGCGACATGCAAGGACGCCCTCGAGGCGGGGAAGCACGTGATCGTAGAGAAGCCCATAACCCTCACGTCCAAGGACGGGAACGAGCTGGTCGCGCTGGCCAAGTCCAGGAACCTCACCCTCTCCGTGGGGCACATATTCAGGTTCAACAACGCCCTCGCGGAGGTCAGGAGGCTCATCGAGGAGGAGAAGTTCTTCGGCAGGCTGTTCCTCATGGAGATGAACTGGGTGAACCTCGAGAAGGCCTTCCCCGACAGGGACGTCCTGTTCGACCTCGCGCCTCACATGTTCGACATCCAGAACTACCTGCTCGGCCAGTGGCCCGAGGAGGTAACGTGCGCTGGGGGCCCGTTCAGGCGGAAGGAGGGCGAGGAGACCGCGTACGTCGTCTCGAAGTTCAAGAACGGCATGATCGCCATGGCCAACATCAGCTGGCTCGTGCCCAGGAAGGTCAGGCAGATCATGCTCGTGGGCGAGAACCGGTCGGCGCTCATAGACGCCGTCGCCCAGGAGGTCACGGTCTACGAGAGCGGGTACACCTACAGGCTCGGGCTCGAGAGGAACAACACCATCAGGGACGAGCTCATCCACTTCGTGAAGTCCATAGCCGACCCGATGACCGAGACCAGGAACAGCGGGGAGGTCGGCGTCAAGACGGTCGAGCTCATCGAGGCCGCGAAGAGGTCCATGCGAGAGGGCAGGTCAGTCAAGCTCTGACGGCCCAGATGCTTTATTACCCCTGAGTGGGAATCACAGGGCGATGGCTTCGACCCTGATGCTCTTGGCCAACCCGTACAGGCCCGACCCCAGGGTCCGGATCGAGGCGAGGGCCTTGGCGGACGCCGGGCACAAGGTAACTGTGCTCGCGTGGTCCAGGGACACGGGGCGGCCCGAGACCGACGCTGACGGCGCGGTCGAGATACGGCGTGTCGGGCCCGCGTGCCCATTCAGGTCGGCGTCCAGGATGCTCGCGGGGCTCCCCAGGTACTGGCTGTCCGCCCTCAGGGCCTCGAGGAAGATGGATTTCGACATCGTCCACAGCCACGACCTGGACACCCTCCCGGCTGGCCTCATGATCGGCAGGCTGAGGGGCAGGCCCGTACTATACGACGCTCACGAGCTGTACGCGGCCATGGTCAAGGACGACGTGGGGGCGATGTTCGGGCCGCTCCAGAGGCTCGAGTCGTTCCTGGTCCGCAGGGCGGACGCGGTCATCACGGTCAGCGACGCGCTGGCCGACGAGCTCTCCAAGGACAGAGAGGATAGGGCCAGGATAGTCATGACCAGCCCGGACACATCGCCGCTGGGCGAGGCCGAGGTCAGGGCCGCGCGAGAGAGGCACGGCCTGAGCGGGTTCGTCGTCTCCTACCTGGGTTCCCTGGAGCCCGGGAGGTTCGTCGAGCAGCTGCTGGACGCGTTCAAGCCAGAGGACGGCGTGACGGTCCTCGTGGCTGGCAAGGGCTCCCTCGAGGGGATGGTCAGGCAGGCGTCCGGCAAGGGGCACGTGAGATACCTGGGCGCGGTCCCCACGGACGAGGCGCTGACGCTGACGGCGGCCTCTGACATCGTGGCCGCCATGATGGACCCGTCCAACCCGAACAACGTCGTCGGCACGCCGGGAAAGGTGCTCAACTCGATGGCGCTGGCCAGGCCCTATGTGACCACAAGAGGGCTGAGGATAGCAGAGATGACTGAGAGGCGGGGAACGGGGCTGGTCTCGGAGTACGACATGGGGGCGTTCCGTGAGACCGTCCTACAGGCGAAACAGGACCCGAGGCGCCTGCTAGAGATGGGCCGCAGGGGCAGGGAGCTCTTCTCGTCGGACATGTCTTGGGCCAAGAGCGGGAAGGAGCTCCAAGAGGCGTACGCTAGCCTCTTAGGAGCTCTCTGACCGCCCTGGCGGAAATCATTAAATACCTTCCAACCCATTTTATTCTCCGTCCGACATCTGTCGGACTCAACGGGATGGGATGCAGAGAACAGAGCTTGCTATAGCGTTCGCACAGACGCTGTTCTCGCTTCCCGATCGGAGTCGGTCAGGATGCACCTACGGGAGATAGAACTGGAGAACTTCAAGTCGTTCGCACGAAAGACGCGCATACCGCTCCTCGAGGGGTACACGTCCATCACCGGGCCGAACGGGGCCGGCAAGTCCAACGTGGCTGACGCCATCCTGTTCGTCCTCGGGCCCAAGAGCTCGCGGGTCATCAGGGCCGGCAAGCTCACGGACCTCATATTCAACGGTGGCAAGGAGAAGAAACCAGCGTCCGAGTGCAAGGTCAGCCTGATATTCTCGAACGAGGACAGGCTCATACCGATAGACTCGGACACCGTCAAGCTCACGAGGGTCGTCAGGCTCTCCGACTCGGCGGAGGGGTACTACTCGTACTTCTACGTGAACGACCGCAGGTCCTCCCTCGGGGAGTTCGACAGCCTCCTGGCCAACGCCAGGATAAGCGCGGACGGCTACAACTTCGTGCAGCAGGGCGACATCACCCGCATAGTCGAGATGAGCAACCTCGAGAGGAGGCGCATACTCGACGACATCGCCGGGATCACGAAGTTCGACGCGGACATCGCGAACGCGGAGAAGCAGAAGCTGGCCGCGGAGGAGAACATCAGCAGGATCGCGATCATACTCGACGAGGTCAAGAAGCAGATGAAGCAGCTGGAGAAGGACCGCGAGGGCGCCATGAAGTACAGGGAGGTCTACGACCAGCTGAGCTTCGCCAAGGCGGCCCTCTCGTCCAAGCACAGGGACGCCGTCGACAGGGACATCGCCTCGCTCAGGGAGCAGACCCAGAAGCTCACGGCGGATAAGGAGGCGGCCGAGGTCAGCAGGAAGAACCTGTCCGAGACCCTCAGGGAGATATCCCGAGACCTGGCCGAGGCCGAGAACGAGATAGCCGAGAGGGGCGGCGAGGAAGCCAGGGAGATCAAGGAGAAGATAGACAACCTCAGGATCGAGATCGCGAGGGCCAAGGACGCCGCCGACAACGCCGACGAGATGGCGCAGTCCCTGGCGGAGGTCAAGAAAGCCCACGGGGAAGACCTGAAGGTCGTCCAGAAGGACCTGGCGGGGCTCGAGGAGAAGCTCGCGCCAATCAAGGTGGAGCACGGGTCGAAGTCCAAGCTGCTCGAGGAGCGCAGGGCGGAGCTGTCGTCCCACCAGGACGCGGTCTCCAAGTCCGACTCCGAGCTCAGCGACATCCAGAAGACCGCCCTGGAGCTGGGCGTCACGATCACCACGAAGGAGGAGAAGCTCCACGCGCTCAGGCTCGAGAAGGACCGGCTCGCGGACCGCGAGTCGAGGCTGAAGGTCGACATAGCCAACCTCGAGGAGACCAGGAAGACCTACGAGTTCGAGCTCAAGGACGCCGACTGGTCCCTGAAGGAGCTGAAGAGCGAGACATCGGCGTCCACGAAGGACCTGAAGAAGCTCCAGGACGAGTACTACTCCCTGAGGAACAGGGAGAAGAAGCTGCTACAGCAGGAGCAGGACCTCGAGAGCGCCGTCAAGAGCCTCACGAGGGAGTACAACCAGATGAAGGCGGAGGCCGAGGCCGAGAGCCTCGTCAAGAAGGGCTACAACACCGCCACCACGAACCTCCTGGAGCTCAGGGACAAGGGCGTCATCAAGGGTATACACGGCACCGTCACGGAGCTCGCGGACGTCGACGAGGAGTACGAGGTCGCGCTCAACGTGGCGGCCGGGCACAGGATGCAGTCCATAGTGGTGGACAGCGACGAGGTCGCGGCCAAGTGCATCGAGCATCTCAAGAAGAACAGGCTCGGGAGGGCCACGTTCCTGCCGCTCAACAAGATGCTGGACGGGAGGCCGAGGGGCAAGGCCATAATGGCGGCCAACTCGTCCATCGGGTTCGCGATAGACCTGGTCAAGTTCAGGGACGAGTACAGGTCCGCGTTCTGGTTCGTCTTCGGTGACACCGTCGTCGTGAAGAACCTGGCGGAGGCCAGGAAGCACATGGGCGGCGTCAGGCTCGTCACGCTGGAGGGCGAACTCGCGGAGGCGAGCGGCGCCATGGTGGGAGGCACACTGGACAAGAACCTCCTGAAGTTCGGCGCGCCCTCCGAGGGCAGGATCGAGAGGAAGGCCGCGGAGCTGAGGGGCGCGGTCGAGCAGTCCGAGAAGACCCAGACGGAGCTGGGCGCGATCAAGATCAGGCTGGGAGAGCTGGAAGGGCAGATACGCGACTCCAACACGAAGGACTCGGGCGAGAGCGCGAGGATAGGCTCCCTCGAGGCGAAGAAGAAGGAGTTCGACCAGAAGGTCGCGTCCATCGCGGCCGAGCTCGAGACGAAGAACCAGGAGCTCACGGAGACGGTCGACCTCATCAAGAAGGTCGAGGAGGACGTCGCCAGGTTCGACGACGAGGCCAAGAAGATCAGGAAGAAGAAGGAGGCCGCGGACAAGAAGCTCCTGGAGGCGACCCCGCACGAGCTGTCACAGAAGCTCGAGGGCGAGATATTCGAGCTGTCGAACGAGGTATCCGGCCTCAGCTCCGACATGCAGACGATCACGAAGCAGGTAGAGCTGGTCACCGCGCGCAGGGACGAGCTCGTCGCCGCGGTGGAAAACACCACGGCGAAGATAGCCGAGCAGAAGGCGAAGGCCAAGGAGAGCCTCGCCAAGCACGGGCAGCAGGATACCGAGCTCAAGGCGCTCCAGAGCATGGAACGCAACATGGGCGACAAGCTCAACAGCCTGAGGACCAAGCGGGACGGGCTCTACAAGAAGAAGACGGAGGCGGAGGCGGGCGTCGAGAAGCTGATCAGCAAGATACAGACGAACGCCGACATCGTGCTCAGCCTGACGACCAAGATAGGCGAGTCTGAGAGGAGGCTCCAGGAGGCGGAGGCCGACCTGGCGCAGTACAGCTCCGTCCAGCTGCCAGCTGAGCTGCCATCGGCGGAGGACCTGAGGGCCACGGTCGCGGACTGCGAGCGCAAGGTGGCGTCGCTCGGGGCGGTCAACCTCAAGGCGATAGACGAGTTCGACGCGCACAAGGCCAGGTACGACGAGATGAAGGAGGAGATGGCCCAGCTCGAGAAGCAGAAGTCGAACCTGGGGAAGCTCGTCGCCGAGCTCAACGACAAGAAGAAGGTCGGGTTCAACCGGATATTCGGAGGCATCAACGAGAACTTCAAGAAGACCTTCTCCGAGCTGTCGGGCGGAGGGGACGCCGAGCTGCTCCTCGAGAACGAGGAGGACCCGCTCTCGGGCGGCCTGATCATCAAGGCCAGGCCGAGGGACAAGAAGGTCGTCCGCATGGAGGCCCTGTCCGGCGGCGAGAAGAGTCTGACGGCGCTCTCGTTCATATTCGCGATACAGGCGCACGAGCCGTCGCCGTTCTACCTCCTGGACGAGGTGGACATGTTCCTAGACGGCATGAACGCCGAGAACGTCGCG
>JBFXGF010000067.1:0-7041 GCA_050178275.1 Thermoplasmata archaeon
TGGCTGCAGGAGACCGTGGCGGCTAAGCAGGACGCCAAGACCGGGCCCCCGCCGGAGGTCATGATCGAGCACGAGGCCGAACTGGCGAAGATGCGGGAGGCGCTCAGGGACCTGCTCAGGAAGTACGAGGGCGAGGCGTTCGACCCTGGGGCGGTCGTCGAGGAACTCGCGAAGGCGAGGGCGGAGGCCGAGGCCGAGGGCGTACGCAGGAAGCAGCTCGAAGAGGAGCTGGAGAACGTAAAGAGAGGCAGTATAGCGGTCATCAAGTTCATCAAGAAACAACAGGGCGGGGGAGCGGAAGCGGGGAACCTCGCGGACCAACTCGCGACGGAGATGTCGATCCGGGAGAACCTCGAGCTCAAGGTCATGGAGCTGGAGACGCTCGTCGCCGGCCTGAGGGACAAGGCCGAGAGGAGCACCGCGGCCATGCCGCCCGAGGCCCAGGACCTCAGGAGACAGGAGCTCGAGCTCACCGAGAAGAAGGCGAAGGTGGACGCGCTCGAGCACCAGCTGAGGGCGAAGGAGGAGGCGCTCAAGGAGGGGCTCATCAGCTACGGGCAGATGCCGCCGCTGGTGAACGGCTCGTCGGTGGAGCAGGTCGAGGCCGCGGCCGACAAGGAGAAGCAGATGATGGATGAGATCCACGAGCTCCGGGCGAAGCTGTCCCAGTCAGAGATGGACATGAAGCACATGGAGGAGAGACTCGCGGTCTCCGACGGCGGAAGGAGCGACCTCGACCCGGAACTCACCAAGAAACTCGACCTCGCGCAGGACCTGGAGAAGTCCGTCGGCATACGCGACCAGGAGATACAGCGGCTGAAGGAGGAGCTCCGCATCAGGGAGGACGAGATGACCAAGCTGAAGGAGCCTCTCGCGTACAAGGAGCAGGAGATGAACCGGCGCGAGGACGACCTGATGTACAGGGAGAGGCTGCTCCAGGAGGAGCTGAAGAGGGTCGCCCAGCAGAAGCTGGAGGTCGGCTCCGGCGACGAGATCACGCTCAAGAAGAGGCTCGAGGAGCTCCAGGCCCAGATAACCCAGAAGGAAGAAGAGGTCAGGAACAAGGAGAAGTACCTCGCGATGAAGGAGGAGGACCTCAGGTCGAGGGAGCAGGGCCTCATCGGTGAGGAGATTGAGAAGAGGGAGCAGGACCGGCTCCTGGAGCTCAAGCAGGAGAAGGTGAAGACCGGCACGTCGAGGCTGGACGACCTGCTGCTCGGTGGCATACCCTTCGGCTCGAACGTGCTCATATACGGCCCCCCGTTCACCGGCAAGGAGGTCCTGATGAACTCGTTCATCGCTGACGGCCTGAAGAAGGGCGTGCCCGCGATATGGGTCATCACGGAGAAGTCCGCGAAGGAGATTCGGGACGAGATGATGTTCGTCATCTCAGGGTACGAGGAGTACGAGAAGCGCGGCCTGGTCAAGTACATAGACACGTACTCGAGGAGCATGGGGGACGAGTCCAAGGACGAGTACACGGAGTACGTCGAGGCGCCTACGGACTACGAGTCGATACAGAAGGCCATCGAGACGACCGCGAAGGAGTTCAAGTCCAAACATGAGTACTACAGGCTGGCTTTCAGGTCGATCTCGACACTGATAGCCTACCTGGACCCGAACACCGCCTTCAGGTTCCTGAGCCCCGTCGTCGGGCGGAGGAAGAGGGACAAGGCCGTCTCGATGTACACCATCGAGAAGGGGGTCCACGGCGAGCAGGAGATACAGATGCTGGGCTCGCTCATGGATGGCATGGTCGAGTTCAAGATAGAGAACCTGAACACGTTCATGTCGGTCAAGGGCATCTGCGAGGTCCAGTCGCGCGCGTTCATCAGGTACTCCGCGACGAAGTCCGGCCTCAACATCGGTTCGTTCTCTCTGGACCACATCAGGTGACGGGCCTCAGGCGACTTCCATGGAGGACTTGTGGTCCTTCGCCTTCGGCATCTTCGCGTCCTTCTTCATGGCGACCTGTGGCGGCGGGAGCGGCGGCGGGAGACCCAGGTCCCTCGCGACGACCACCGACGCGGGCATGCAGTTCGCGAAAATCGCCCCGAGCATCGGGTTGAAGACCTCTGGCGGGAGCTCCTTCTTGTTGGCCCATTGCGAGGCCAAGGCCCGCGCGTCCCCGTCCCAGACGATTTTCCCCTCGATCTTGATCAGGCCCACCCCCACGTAGCTGACGGTGAACGTGAAGTCGATGGTGGCGGCGCTCTCCGACTGCGCGGATATGCTCGTGACGGACGTGTTGTGGTCCACCCGGAGCTGCGGCGGGCGCTCACCGAGCTTGGCGAACCTCTTGGCGTCCATCGAAACGAGCTCGAACGACTTGATAGGCATGTGTCACATCCCCCTAGTTGGACTCGATACGCCTGCGCCAGTATGAAGCTATTCATCGGCGCGGCCGCGGGCGTGTGTGGATCCGAGTGCCGTGGGCCGGACTTGAACCAGCGACTTCAAGATCTTCAGTCTTGCACTCTCCCAACTGAGTTACCACGGCATTCAGGCGGGATTTGGCAGTTAGGCGTATCTCGGTATTAAACCTTCCTCGCTCGGGGGGCAGGCGTGGGCGGGCGATGTACCCCGACGGCCGACCCGGCCGGCGGGAGATGACTTCCTGGCATGTTTCCGGGAGGCGTATTCCGGACGATACCAAAAACGACATCTTTAAATATCTACCATACGCTGATTAGGTTGCTTCAGCGACCCCCTTCGGTGGTAGGATGGATTTGTCACACCTGCGACTCCGTTACTGTAGAAACTCTGCGTTCGAATGCGTCAAGAAGTCGCCGAGGTGGGACGAGGAGGGCGTTTCCGCCACCATCGGCACCATCATGTCGCTTCTCGTATTCCTCACCGTGTTCGGCATGTTCACCAACCAGTTCGTCCCCGTGTGGATGAGCGACAACGAGAGCACGCACATGGCGAACGCCATGACCCAGATCCTAGGGTTCAAGGCGGACATAGACGGCTTGGTGGTCGACTATTCCGACAGTCAGTTGGCCCCGGCCCCGATAGTCGCGCCCATCACCCTGCACGCGTCAGGCATACCCGTGTTCGCGGAGGCGACTTCGGGCATATTAGAGTTCAACCACGAGACCGTGTACGGAAGGCCGTGCCTGAACGTTTCGTATGACGAAGGAGGCACGGGCTACGAGCTGGGTAATTCCACCGGCGGGCACTCCGGCGGGTTCCTTTCCCTCTACGCCCCCAACAGGTACTACGTCGAGCAGCGCCTCATCTACGAGAACGGCGCGGTGATACTGAACCAGTCGGACGGGGAGTTCGTGGTCACGGGCCCGCAGTTCGCCGTCAGCGACGTGTCTGGCAGCAGGGTCGTCAAGCTCACGCAGGTGTCCATGCTTGGAGGTAACAGGACGATCGGCGGGACGGGGACCAAGCTCGTCAACGCTGAGATGCTCTACGCGGGCACGACCGAACTCAGGAACACTACCGGTGTGGACCTCACGATATCCATCGTGTCGGTGTACGGCACCGCGTGGGAGAACTACTTCAACAACGCGCTGAACGCGTCCCTGGCGGACCTCGAGTACTCCTCCGACTACTCAGTGTCCAAGGAGGCTTACACGTTCCTGTGGCTCGGCCGGAGCCTCCAGTACTACGTGGTGACCATCGTGATCCATGACGTCAATGTTTTCGAACACACCCACGCGACGATGCAGGTCTCGCTTGGAGAGGTGGCTGCTTAGGAGGTGATGGAGTTGGCTGAAGCGAAGACGAAGCAAAGCGCGCCCGCCGAGGATGAGAAGAGGGCCAGGGGGTCGAGGGTCTGGCACGGCTATGTCAGCGCGCTGAGCAAGCTCAAGTCCGAACCCATCAAGGTCAAGCAGGCGAAGGGCGCCGCCGCCAGACGGCACCAGTGGAAGCACGGCCGCGGCTCGCCGTACACGGAGGTCCCGCCCATCACGGACACGAACATCCAGGAGATGGCGTTCTACGGGGTCGTCGAGCCATACAGCTACATCAGGGTCACTTACGACAACTCGGCCAGCGACTACCTCATGTCCGTCATCGAGCCGAAACTGACCGAGTTCGAGCAGGAGCTCCTGGACAAGCTCAAGGTGACATTCGAGATGACGCTCGACTACGAGTGGGAGAAGCTCGACGTCATGGACAAGGGGAGCTACCTCGAGAAGAGCGTCGACAGCTACCTGAGGTCCAGGGGCCAGAAGCTCGAGCCGATATCCGAGGACAAGATAAAGTACTACATCACGAGGGACTTCGTCGGGTACGGGCCCATAGACACGCTCATGCGCGACCCGCATGTGGAGGACGTGTCGTGCGACGGTGTCGGCATACCGCTCTTCCTGTTCCACAACAAGTTCGAGTCGATCAAGACCAACATCATCTTCAACGACGAGGACGACCTGAACTCGTTCGTCATATCCCTGGGCCAGAGGTGCGGCAAGCAGCTCTCGGTGTCCAACCCCATCCTCGACGGAACGACCCCGGAGGGGCACAGGGTCCAGGCGACCTATGCCAGGGAGGTCACGACGAGAGGCGCGTCTTTCACCATCAGGCGGTTCAAGGAGAAGCCGTTCACGCCCGTCGAACTGATCAAGTACGGCACCGCCTCCCCCGAGATCGTCGCGTACCTGTGGCTCAGCGTGGAGCACGGGGAGTCCGCCATCATCGCGGGGGGCACGGCCAGCGGCAAGACGGCCACTCTGAACGCGATCGCCCTGTTCATGCCACCCGGGGCCAAGGTCGTCACCATGGAGGACACGAGAGAAATAAACCTCCCCCATGAGAACTGGATCCCCGGCGCGACCAGGTCCGGCTCCGGAGAGCGCGGCCCGGACGGCAAGGCGGCCGGTGAGATAGACATGTACGACCTCGTGAGGGCGGCGTTGAGACAGAGGCCCAACTACATCATCGTGGGAGAGGTCAGGGGCAAGGAGACATATACGATGTTCCAGGCCATGGCCACCGGCCACACGACCTACTCGACCATGCACGCGGACTCCGTCAAGGGCATGGTAAACAGGCTCGAGAACCCGCCCATCAACTGCCCGAGGATCCTGCTGACCGCCCTGAGGAACGTCATCATACAGACCCACGCCAGGGTCGGGATGGACATGGTCAGGAGGATCAAGCAGCTGATCGAGATCGTCGGTTTCGAGCCCGAGACGAACGAGCTCATCAGCAACACCGTGTACGAGTGGGACCAGGCGACTGACAAGTTCATCTACAAGGGCCACAGCTTCCTGTTCGACAAGATAATGGAGATGAAGAACCTCACGCACGAGGAGCTCCTTCAGGAGTTCGAGAGACGCGTGGACATCATCAAGTACATGGTCTCCAAGGACATGTCCGACCACAGGGACATCTGGGACATGATCAGGGCGTACTACAAGGATCCGAAGGCGACCGCGGAGTTGGCCAGGAAGGAGATGGCTGCGACCGCGTCCGCTGCGTCCAAGCTTCCTGTCGCGGGGGGTGTCTCCCCTGCCTGAAGTCTCCGACGTCTTCAAGAGGGTCGAGGTCAAGAAGAGCGACTACACCAGGACCATGAGCGCCCACAAGGAGGACATCGGCCCTCACGTCGTGAGGATGCGGAAGGGCGCCATCCCCGACTACGTCAAGCTCACGCCGTTCCAGGACATGTCCTGGCGCATCATGGGCAGGTACGCAACCGAGAAGTCATCGGGGAACCAGCTCCTGGAGGAGAACCTGATGAAGGCCCACATGAAGATTCGGGCCGAGGAGTACTACGCGTATGTCGTCATGGCGACCGTCATCATGGCCATCGTCGGCGTGGCCATCGCCATCGGCGTGGGCGTGGTCCTGTTCGGGCTGCTCGGGGTCGGCATACTCCTCAGGGTGCTCGTGTCCGTCGTCGCGGTCGCTCTGCTACCGCTGATGACTTTCTTCATCCTCTCAGGCTCGCCAGCATCCAAGGCGAAGGGCAGGGGCAGGGACATCGACAAGAGGATAGCCGCCGCGATGAGCTTCATATCGGCGATGGCCTCGGCCGATGTCAACATCGATGTCATATTCAAGGAGCTCTCGAGGCAGAAGGTCTACGGGGAGATTTCGGCCGAGGCAGCGTGGATCACGAGGGACACTGAGCTGCTCGGCTCTGACATACTGACGGCCATCAAGAAGGCCGCCAAGAGGTCCCCCTCAGCCAAGTTCCAGGAGTTCCTGCAGGGAGTCATAACGACCTCGACCTCTGGAGGGCAGCTCAAGCCGTACTTCCTCCTGAAGGCGGAGGAGTTCCAGAAGGACAACAAGCTCGCGATGAAGTCGCAGATGGAGACCCTCGGGATGCTCGCCGAGTCGTTCGTCACGGTCGTCGTGGCGTTCCCGCTGTTCCTCGTGGTCATCATGGCGATCATGGCCATCGTCGGCGGCGGCGACGCGAGCATGACCGTCCTGTTGCTCTACCTGGTGGTCGGGCTCATGATACCGATCTCGCAGTTCGGGTTCATATTCGTCATATGGAACATGTCCAAGGAGAGTGCTATGTGATGGCGACCCAGAGCAAGAAACTCTCCCAGGCAGAGCAGGAAAGGATAATCAAGAGGATACTCGCGACGGAGAAGGTGGACCACACCAGGAAGATAGTGATCGGTTCCCTGGCAGGCGCCGCCATATGCGGCCTCATCGCGTTCATCGACATGATAGGCAGCCTCGCCGTCCCCTACGTGCCGATAGACTGGGTCATATTCGCGCTGCTGGTGGCCCTCGCGCCGTACGGGTTCTATGTCTCCACGAAGGAGAAACACGTGAGGGAGATCGAGACGAGGCTGCCTGACTTCCTGAGGGACGTCGCCGAGGCCGGCAGGTTCGGCATGACCCTCGCGGACTCCATCGTGGTGGCTTCGACTGGCAGGTACGGCAGGCTCACCCCGGAGATCAAGAAGATGTCCGCCCAGATAGAGTGGGGCGTGCCCGCCTCCGAGGCCATAAGGCTGTTCTCGGAGCGCGTGAAGACCCCCCTGGTCATCCGGATGGCCTCAATCATCCGGAAGGCCAACGACGCTGGCGGCAATGTCGCGGACGTGCTCACGATGG
>JBFXGF010000068.1:0-6960 GCA_050178275.1 Thermoplasmata archaeon
ATGACGGAGAACTCGTGCATGACCTAATCCTCCGCCTCGCCAAGCTCGAGCATCTCCCTGAACATCTCGAGTGTCTTCTCGGCCTCCTCGCGGTCGAGTATCTGTATGGCGTATCCGGCGTGGACGATGACGAAGTCTCCGACCTTGGCGTCCACGAGCGATATGTTCGCGGTCCTCGTGACGCCTCCGAAATCGACGTTGGCGATGACGCCATCGATTGACTTGACCTCGGCCGGAACGGCTAGGCACATCGGTCTGTCGGTATGGGGGTTTCGATGATAAACGTTTAGCCGAGATTCGCGCCAGCGATGGCGTTCTGTCCAGTGGAGATGCCCCCGTCGCCGTTCGGGACTCGCTCGTGGCCCACGAATTCCAGCCCCCTCCCCTCCACGGTTTCCTTGACCCAGGCCGTTATGGGGCCGCTGAAGGACACGCCCCCTGTGAGGCCGACCTGCCCCAGCCCCATCGACGAGGCGCGGTCGCACGCCCGGTCCGCGAGCCCGCGCGCGAGCGTACGCACGAACGAGGCCGCGGCATCCGCCCGCTCTCTATCGGACTCCGCGCCCAGCTCTATGAGCTGGGCGAGCATCGGCACGGTCCGCGCGACCTCGAGGCCGCCGACCCTCTCGAAGGCCAGGTCGAACTCGGTCCCAGGCTCGCCCGCCTCCAGCCATCTCTCGAGCTTGATCGCGGGCTCTCCCTCGTAGGTCCTCTCGCAGCATATCCCCAGGACGCAAGACACCGCGTCGAGCACCCTTCCCATGCTGGACGCGCGCACGCTCCCGGGCAACATCTTCGCGTACAGGTCCGCGGCCTCCCCGTCTACCATGCTCGGCTCTCGGCCGGACATCAGCTCGACCGCCGTCACGACCCGCTTGGGGTCGATCACCGCCCTGTCGCCGCCGAGCAGGGGGATGCCCTGCAGTGTCCCGAACCTCTCGTACCCCGAGAAGTCCGCGACCATGCTCTCGCCGCCCCACGAGGTGCCGTCGTCGCCGTACCCGGTGCCGTCCCACGTGAGGCACGTCAGAGGCCCGTCGATCCCGCGGTCTATCTTCAGCGCGGCCGCGTGCGCGTGATAGTGCTGCGTCTCGACCAAGGGGCATCCGAACTCCTCCGCGAGCCTTCTCGCGACTATCCTGGTGGAGTACCTCGGATGCTTGTCGAGGCCCACGGCCTCGACCTCCTCAACCCCGAGTAGCCTCGCGAGGTGGTGGATCGCGTCGTCGAGGTATTGCAGGGTCGGATGCTGCTGCGACTCCCCGATGTACTGCGTCAGGAAGATCTCGCCGTTCCTCGTGACCGAGCCCGTAACGTCCCACTGGGCGCCGACACCCACAACGGAGCGCCTGTGGTTCGCCCTCAGGGGCACGGGGACGAACCCCCTCGACTTCCTGGTGAAGTTGGTCATGCCCGAGTTGACCTTCACGACGCTGTCGTCGCACCTGTGTATTATCCGCCTGTTGTGGAGCAGGTACAGGTCGAGACCGAGCTCGAAGGCCGCCTCGTTGTCAGTCACCATCGGCTCTCCGGGCGGGTTCGCGGAGGTCATGATGACCCCGTCGGCCTCCAAGTGCTTGAACAGCAGGAGGTGCGCCGCGGAGTATGGCAACATGACGCCGACGTTCCCCAGCCCCGGGGAGACCTTCTCGAGCTCATCGGTGGCTTCGCGCCTCTTGCGCACGAGCACGATGGGCCTCTGGGGCGAGGTCAGCAGCTGACGCTCCTGGTCCCCGATGACGGCGTACCTCTCGGCCGTCCCTAGGTCCCGCATCATGACCGCGTACGGTTTGTCGCCCCTCCTGTACACCTCCCTGAGCCTCGAGGCGTTCGAGAACGTGCAGACGATGTGCATGCCCCCCCATCCCTTGAGGAGCCCGACCGACCCGGCCTCTATCCCTCTCGCGAAACCCGGGAACGGTTCGCCCGGGACGGCAGCCCTGTCCTTATTGTATAACGTATAGCGGGGGCCGCAGACGGGGCACGACAGGGTCTGCGCGTGGAACCTCCGGTCCTCCGGCGAGGCGTATTCGTTCCCGCAAGACGGACACACGGGAAAATCCGACATGCTCGTCCTAGCCCTGTCGAAGGGCACGTCGGCTATCACTGTGAACCTGGCGCCGCACTCCGTGCAGTTGGTGAACGGGAACAAGTGCCTCTTGTTCCCGGCCGAGAGGAAATCCTCGGCGCATTGAGGGCAGATCGCGGTGTCCGTCGGTATGAGCGAGACCCTCTTCCCGTCCGTGCTCTGCGCGATCGCGAAGTCCCCGAGGTCCTCGTGCGTCTCCTCGATGTCAGCCCGGTCTATCCTCGCGAGCGACGGGAGCGCCTTCCTGAGGCGCTCCAGGAACTCCTCCGCGTCCCTGTCGACGTGTATCTCGACGTTGGAGCCGTTGTTCAGCACGTACCCTCTCAGGCCCATGGCCTTCGCGACCCGGAACACTGTGGGCCTGAACCCGACCCCCTGGACTATGCCATAAACGGTGATCTTCATCTGCTACCTCTATAGCCCGAGAGCCGACACGAGATCGTCCATCCCCTTGCCGCGCCTCGCGTCCATCATTATGACCTTGGCCCCGGGGTTGATCCTCCTCGCGTCCCGCTCGAGTATCTTGGGGTCGACCTCCATCGCCTCCGCGAGGTCTATCTTGTTTATAACGACGATGTCGGAGAACGCGAACATCGCCGGGTGCTTCCTGACCATGTCGTCCCCCTCGGTCACGCTTATGACCACGACGCGCGCGTGCGAGCCGACAGGGAAGTCCACTGGGCACACGAGGTTCCCGACGTTCTCGATGAACAGGTAGTCGAGCTCCTCGAGCGGCAGGTCCTCGAGGGCGTGGTCCACGAGGTGCGCGTCGAGGTGGCACTCCTTGCCCGTGTTGATGTTCGCCGCGGGCATCCCGTGGGAGACGAACCTCTGGTAGTCGTCGTCGCCGGAGACATCCCCGGCGATAGCCGCGGCCCTCTTCCCCTTGGACTTGAGGTATTCGGCCAACTTCTCTATGATCAGTGTCTTTCCAGAGCCTATCGCTCCGAGGAAGTCGAACGCCCTGATGTGATGCTCGTCCAGGAGGGCGCGGTTGTGGTCGGCGAGATGCCTGTTCTCGGCCAGGATGTCCTTCTCCATCTCCACCGTGACGACCTTGTGCATGCTCGTGAATCCGGCCTGGCGCATTAATATTTTGGCCCGGCGGACCCGCGCGCCGTCTCTGGGCGTGAGTTAAAAGGATGGGAGGGGGCTACTTGCCCCGCTCCTTCTTCTCCTCCTGGGGTTTCTGCTCTTCCTCCTCCACCATCTTCGAGACCTTGGACTTAAGCTCCTTGTTCTCGTCGAGGACGCCCGTGAGGACGCCCATGATGTCCTTGAAGCCGAGGTCGTTAGGCCTGGCGAGCCGGTTGAGGACCGACATCGCGGAGCTGTCGCTCGCGACGCTCATGCTCTCGATCATCTGTCCGAGGTCGAAGCCCGCCCTCGCGCCACTCCCCCCCGCGAACACCTTGAGGTCAGCGCTGCTCAGCGCCTTGGCGGTCTCTATGCCGATCTCCTTCTGCATGTCGACGAGCTTCTCGGCGACGAGGGCCCTGATGGCCTCAGGCCCGAACCTGTTGAGCGCGTCCTGGAGCTTCATCTTGGCTTCGGCGTCGGCAAGCCCCCTCTCCCTTATGGGGGAGGCCTCGCCCTTCGCCTTCTCGGTTAGGTAGATCCTGTCGCCCTCGCCGTCCAGTCTCTTCTGCTCCTTGTTGATCTCCTCGACCTCACGGTTCTGGTTCGCGACGACGAGCGCCTTCTGCTTCATGATCTCGGCCATCTTGACCTCTTCGACCCTGACGACCTCGTACTGCTCCGCGACGGCGACCTTCTGCTGCTCGGCGACGGCCTTGTCCTTCTCCTGCTCCCTCTTGGCCACCTCCTCGTCCCTGCGGATCTCCCTCTTCCGGGCCTCCTCGTCGGTCTCCGCCTCCTTGAGCCTCGCGATCTTCCTCTGCTCGGCGTTCTTCTGCCGCGCCTCGCTGTTGATCTGTTCCTCGATGATGGATGAGATGTCCTTGATCACATGAGGTGGCATTTCCTCGCCGTACTCCGCCTTTGTCGGGTCCTTGAAGTCCACCAGCTCGATGTCCTTGAGGTCTATGCCCCAGTGCTGGATGGCGTCCCTCAGGGAGGGAGTCACCGTCTCGATGATGTCCTCCCTGTTGTTGATGATCTCTCTTATCGTCTTCTTGGTGCAGGCGTCCCTGGTCGTCGCTGTGACTATCTGCGCCACCTGCATCTCGAGCTCTCCTATGTTGCCTCCGAACCTCTGGGCGGCCTTGACGGGCTCGGTCACCGCAACATACGTTATGATGTTGCAGAGGAACCTCGCCCTGTCGATGTCGAACGACATGAAGTTCGCGACGTCGATGGTGATCATCCTGAGAGGGACCCTGTGCACGGTCATGCCGAGTCCGAGCAGGAAGAACCAACTCGGGATCTTGAAGTAAGCAGCCTTCCCGACGGTGTTGTATTCCCTGTGCGGCGAGAGCACTCGCATCTTGCCCTTCTGGATCACGACGTCCACATAGTCTGCTGGAACTATCGTGTACATCGCGGCGAAGATCGCGAAGAGGATTAGGAGCAGCACCACTACTATGAGTGCGAGCATCCAAATGTCCATCATGCATCCACCTTCTTCACGGTTCTAATAGCGGTCAACACCAACGTCCCGTCATACAGCCGCCCCGCGATCATCCGGTGCGGCAGGAGCGTCACAGTCTCCTCCTTCTCGACGTAGATGTCCTTCCCGTCGTTCAGGTCTCCGTAGGCACTCTCTAGGTCCTCTATCGTGCGGAAGATGATCTTGTCGCCCTTGACCTTGTCTCCGAGTATGAGCTCCTCGACCGAGTAGATCCTCTTCCCTTCCGGACTCTGTCTCATAGTTCCACTTCCCCCAGCTTCACGTCCTCGCGCGGTATCTGGCCCTCCGCGCCCTCTGCCACAAGAACGTCATCGGACTTTATTAACTCAGAGGGTGGGATTCCGCATGCGCATGATGTGGCGCCTGAGGCCGGTATGGATAGCCGGGTAGCGAGTCGGTTCTCAGATCCTAGAACCGACCAGGAAGAACACAGGCAACACGCCCACCAGCGCTGTCAGGAATATCAGGACGAACGCGAGTATGAAGTGCATGGTCACGAACGCAAGAAGGATTGAGACCGCGAGGGCGACCAGCACGATGACCCATGCCGCGGTGAACGCCACGGCCCTCCTCCCGGGCGCGCCCCCTATCCATGGGAAGTCGTTCAGGAACCCGTCCTTCTCCCCGTCCCGACGCATCCTCTCCAGCGCGTGCTCGCTCGGTGGCCTCGAGAGGAGCCACGCGCCGCACCTGGGACAGTTGGTGCCACGCTCGTTGAACCCGACCCTCCTGCCGCACTGGGGACATTTCAAAGTCCGACCCTCCTGAGCGGGAATACGAGGTTGCGCGGACTTGAATCCTTCGAGCCCTCTCGCAGGGACGCGTCACTCCCACTTCTCGGATGGATAGGATTGCTCGCTGAACACGAATGCTACGAGGGCGATGGACACGACGAAGTTGCAGAACACCACCAAGATCGTCAGCATGAACCCCAGGGACATCGTGGGGTTCTTGGTCATCTCGTCGGCCCACGGCACGAGCCACATGTATGACACGTAATCCAATACCGCCATCACAGCCAGGACGAAGACCACGGTTGTAGCGGTCCTCCTCACCCCAGCGCCGCTGACCCGGGTCCTTCTTCTCGGTCTCTCGCCTGTTTTCTCATCGCTCAATGGTGCTGATAGTGGCTCCGCGCTATTATTCCCTTGCGCGCCCCAGCCGGAAACCGAATAGGGGAGCTGGGCATGAGGCGAAACTGAGATAGTCCGGGGGCGCATATGAGTACGATAAGATGCCACCGGACAGAAACGCATCGTTCCTGCCCCGGCTGTTTCACCGTAGCGTCGCCCCCGCGTTGCAGGCGCCCGGGACATGGTCCGCCCTCAGACGGTATATGGTGAACACCATCTTCGACTCCACATTCGTCATACTCGGTGTGGTGATAGGGTCGGCGTTCGCCTCGTACTCAGACCTGGAGATCGTCATCGGGACGATCCTGACAAGCAGCGTCGCGTTGGCGATATCGACGGGCGTCAGCGTCTACGAGGCCGAGTCCCATGAGCAGGAGAACCGGATGAAGAAGATCGAGTCGGCGATGCTCAGGGACATGGAGGGTACGGAGGTCGCGCGGCGGTCCGGGGCGAGCGCCTCGATCATAGCCATCGCGAACTTCTCCGCGCCTCTCATCGTGTGCGGGATCGTGATCTCGCCGTTCCTGGTCTTCGGCTCAGATGACATGCGGTTCGCCGGGATGGTGGCGATAGCGCTCGCCATATCCATCCTGTTCGTTGTCGGCGCAGTGCTCGGAAGGATGTCCGGCAGGAACCCCTGGGTCAGGGGCACGAGGATGGCCGTCATCGGCTTCGTCGCTTTCCTGGTCTGTTTCTTCATCGAGTCGCTCGTCTGACCCCGTCTTCGGGGCATTTCGGACAGGGTCGGACGGTCGCGTCGATAGGTTCGCTGTCTTTGTTCAATGGGCTCAGGGCCGCTCCGTTTGAGAAAGCGCGGGGACCCGCGGAGCCCTAGACAATACCGGTTATGCTTCGGAGTGGGGACAGGGGGATTTGAATCCCTGCATAGCCCGTATGTCCGAGGCCTAGGAGAGTCAAGCGGAGTCTTGTACCGGTGGCAACCCCTTCTGACATCCTACTGCCATGAGCTGCATGTGCAGTTACCCAAATGATTCAGAGGATGTTCTTATAACTGAAGATTACTATCTCGACAATCATCTGGGGGAGTCATGCCTTGAGAGAGAGCTCGAGTCGGGGTTCGTCGGCCTTTAGGTCGGGGTTTTATGGGAGCGTTGCGAGAGGCTCATGTGGCAGTGCCAAGCACGAGA
>JBFXGF010000069.1:0-6925 GCA_050178275.1 Thermoplasmata archaeon
CTCGTTCATAGGCCTCACAGGGAAGGTCGTGGACGAGACGAGGAACATGTTCAAGGTCGATGTCGGCGGCTCCGAGAAGACCGTGCCCAAGGACTGCTGCGAGTTCCTCTTCGTGGAGGGGCGCGCGACCCACAAGGTCTCCGGGAAGGACATCAAGTTCAGACCCGAGGACAGGATCAAGAAGGTCAGATGAGAGCGAGGTGAAGGACGATGGCGGACAAGGTCAAGAAAGCGGCGGACAAGAAGGAGAACGACATAGGACTGGATGTCCAGCCGCCTGCGGAGAGCTGCAAGGACGAGAAATGCCCGTGGCACGGCACGCTGCCTGTCAGGGGCACCCAGCTCAGCGGGACCGTCGTGTCTGCGAAGATGCAGGGCACGGTCGTTGTGGAGAGGGAGTACCTGAAGTACCTCCCCAAGTACGAGAGATACGAGAAGAGGACGAGCAGATACCTCGCGCACGCCCCGCCCTGCATGCAGGCGAAGGCCGGCGACGAGGTGCACATCATGGAGTGCAGGCCCCTGGGCAAGAGGGTCTCGTTCGTCGTCGTGGAGAACAGGAAGTGAGGTGAGCGGGATGAAGGGACTTCCGGGAAGACAGACGAGGGGAATACCCACGGGCGCGAGGCTGGACTGCATCGACAACACGGGCGCGAAGATAGTCCAGGTCGTCGCCGTGCTGAACTACCACGGCGTCAGGAGGAGGTATCCGGCGGCCGCCCTGGGGGATGTCATGATCGTGACGGTCAAGAAGGGCTCGCCCGAGACGAGGAAGCAGCTCATGAGGGCCGTCATCGTGAGGCAGAAGAGGCCCTTCAGGAGGCCTGAGGGCACGATGGTCCAGTTCGAGGACAACGCCGTGGTCATAGTCACCGACACCGGCGAGACCAAGGGCACGGACATAAAGGGGCCCGTCGCGAGGGAGGCGGCGGAGAGATGGCCCAGGATAGCGGCCACGGCCTCGATGATAGTGTGAGGGTGATGACATGACCACGACTAACAGCACCAAGGCGAGGAAGCAGCGGAAGGCCAGGGCCGACGCCCCACTGCACAGGAGGAGGCGCATGGTCGCGGCCCACCTCGACTCGACGCTGATGAGGGAGTACAACGTGCGCTCGCTGACGGTGAGGAAGGGCGACACGGTCAAGGTGCTCAGGGGCGGCGAGGGCGTCCGGGGCTTCGAGTCCAAGGTCGCCAAGGTGGACCTGAGCGAGTGCAAGATCATAATAGAGAACGTGACGGTCGCGAAGGCGGACGGCACCCTGAAGCAGAGGGTCGTCGACCCGTCCAATGTCGTGATAACGAAGCTCGACCTCTCCGACCCGTGGAGGAAGGAGAAGCTCGACGCCCTGAAGGGGGCCAGAAGCTCATGAAGAAGCACATGAAGAGGATGACGGCGCCGAGGACTTGGACCGTCCAGAGGAAGACCTCGCACTGGGTCTCGAAGCCCAGGCCGGGCCCGCACGGGCTGCTGAAGAGCGTGCCCGTCGGGACGGTCCTGAGGGACCTGCTGAAGGTCTGCGACAACGCTAGGGAGGCCAGGTTCATACTGAGCAGCAGGACCGTGCTGGTCGACGGCAGGGCGGTCACCGACCCGAAGTTCCCGGTGGGACTGATGGACGTGCTGACGCTGAAGGAGACCAAGGCGAACTACAGGATGCTCATGGACTACAAGGGCAAGCTCAAGCCCGTCCCGATCGACGAGAACGAGAGCGGCTGGAAGCTCGCGAGGGTGGACCACAAGACCACCGTCCGCGGCGGCAAGACCCAGGTGACGCTCCATGACGGGAGGAACCTGCTGCTGCCGAAGGACCAGTACAAGACCGGCGACGTGCTCAAGATAGAGGTGCCCTCGCAGAGGGTGCTCAAGGCGTTCAAGCTGGACACGGGCAGCCTCGCGCTGCTCACCGGCGGGTCGCACCCGGGCTCCATGCAGACCATATCGAGCTACGTGGTCAAGCGCGGCTCCGCGTCCGACATAGTCACCTTCAAGGAGGGCCCGTCCACGGTCAAGGAGAACGTGTTCGTGGTCGGGGACAAGACCCCCGAGGTCAAGCTGATGGAGGCGAAGATCGCATGAGCCAGGAGATGAGGGGCATCAGGCTCGAGAAGGCCGTCATCAACATCGGTGTCGGCGACGCCGGCGAGAGGCTCGTGAAGGCGGAGAAGGTCCTCAAGATGGTCACCGGCAGGAAGCCGGTCAGGACCGTCGCGAAGACGACCAACAGGGACCTGGGCATCAGGGAGGGCATGCAGATCGGGTGCAAGGTCACGCTGAGGTCCAAGGAGGCCGAGGAGTTCGTCAGGAAGACCCTGGAGATCAGGGAGAACAGGCTCCCGGGCTGGTCGTTCGACCCCGAGGGGAACTTCTCGTTCGGGGTGCAGGACTACACCGACTTCCCGGGCATGAAGTACGACCCTGAGATCGGCATATTCGGGTTCGACGTCTGCGTCGTGATCGGCAGGCCGGGCCGGAGGGTCAAGACGCGCAAGGTCTTGAGGCGCCACATACCCAAGAGGCACAGGGTGACCAAGCCCGAGGGACGGGAGTTCGCCGTGTCCAAGTTCAAAGTGGAGGTGGTCGATTGAAGCCCAAGAAGCAGTTCGGCAGGAGGGAAGGCTGCCTGAGATGCGGCAGGAAGAGGGGCATCGTGCGCAGGTACGGGCTCCATGTGTGCAGGCAGTGCTTCAGGGAGATCGCGCCCCACCTGGGGTTCAGGAAATACTCGTGAGGTGACCACACATGCAACAGGATACACTCAACGACGCGATGGCCACCATCAGGAACGCGGAGAAGGTCGGGAAGGGCGAGTGCTACATCAAGCCCTCCTCCAAGCTCGTCGGCCGTGTGCTCAAGGTGATGGAGCAGAACGGGTACATCAGCCAGTTCGAGCTGGTCTCCGACGGCAGGGCCGGCATGTTCAAGGTCGTCCTGTCGGGCCAGATAAACGACTGCGGGGTCATCAGGCCCAGGTACTCGGTCAAGAGGTCCGACCTGGAGAGGTACGAGGCTAGGTACCTGCCAGCGCAGGACTTCGGCGTGCTGATACTGACCACCACCAAGGGTGTGCTCGGACACGCGGACGCGAAGAAGGACGGCGTGGGGGGCAAGCTCCTGGCCTTTGTGTACTGAGGTGCCTAGAATGACGACAGAAGGAATAGTCAAGGACGAGGTCGAGGTGCCGGAGAAGGTCCAGGTCACCTTGGAGGGCCCCGTCGTGAAGGTCAAGGGCCCCAAGGGCGAGGTGTCCAGGAGGCTGCACGACCCGAGGATCTCCATATCCAAGAAGGGCAACGACGTGGTTGTCTCGTGCGCCACCCTCAGGGCGAAGGAGAGGGCGCTCGTGGGCACCTACGGCGCGCACCTGAGGAACATGGTCAAGGGCGTGACCGAGGGCTTCGAGTACAAGATGAAGATCGTCTACGCGCACTTCCCGATCAAGGCGTCCGTCAAGGGCGACACGTTCGTGATCGAGAACTTCCTGGGCGAGAGGAGCCCGAGGAAGACCGACATCATCGGGGCGACCAAGGTCACCGTCAAGGGCGACCAGGTGCTCCTGACGGGGCCGGACGTGGAGGAGGTCGGCCAGACGGCCGCGAACATCGAGCGCGCCACGAAGATCCGTGGGTTCGACCCGAGGATCTTCCAGGACGGCATATACATCACGGAGAAACCTGGGAGGTGACGTGGCATGGCTGACAAGGACAAGCTCAAGGAGTTCATGGAGCTCAGGATGTTCAAGGAGGAGTACGCTGAGAAGCTCGAGGCCATAGGCATCGAGGACGTCGACGACCTGGCCGAGGCGCTCGCGGACGAGGAGCGCGTGAAGGAGATCCACGAGCACCTCAAGGGCGTCGGGCCGAAGACCATCGAGCACTGGCGCGAGGACCTCGGCGTCGAGCTGGGGGCCGAGGACGACGAGGAGGCGGAGCCGGAGGAGGAGGACGAGGAGCCCGCCCCGAAGACGAAGAAGGTCCGCAAGACGAAGGCCAAGGCCGACGACGATGAGGAGGAGGCCGAGGGCGAGGATGAGGCCGAGGAGAAGGATGAAGAGGTCGAGATCGAGGAGGAGGGCGGCTACAAGGTCAAGATCAAGCCCAAGCTCTCGAAGGAGACCGCGGACGCCCTCTCGAAGCGCTCGGAGGTCCAGGCCCGGAGGCCGGAGTTCCTCAGGCAGGAGTGGCACACGAGGAAGAGGCTCCAGGGCGCCAAGTGGCGGAGGCCGCGCGGCATGCACTCGAAGGCGCGCCAGCACTACGCCTACAGGCGCGCCGTGGTCTCGATAGGGTACGGCTCGCCCAAGGGGGCGAGGGGCCTGCACCCGTCAGGGTTCAAGGAGGTCATGGTCCACAACGTGAAGGACCTCGAGAGGATCAACCCGGAGACCGAGGCCGCGAGGGTGGCCCACAAGGTCGGCATGAGGAAGAGGCTCGAGATCGAGGCGAAGGCCGAGGAGCTCAAGATCAGGGTGCTCAACAGGAGCGGATGACCATGGATCTCAAGTATCAGAAGAGGGTCGCGGCGGAGCTGCTCAAGTGCGGCGAGACCAGGGTCTGGATAGACCCGAACAGGACCGAGGACGTCGCCGACGCGATCACGAGGGCCGATGTCCGGACGCTCATAGCGTCGGGGACCATCGCGGCCCACCAGAAGACGGGCGTCTCGAGGGGCCGGGCGAACTACCGCAAGGCCCAGAGGGCCAAGGGGCGCAGGCGCGGCCAGGGCTCGAGGAAGGGCAAGAAGCACGCGAGGAAGCCCTCCAAGGAGACCTGGATGCAGGCCATAAGGCCGATCAGGAGGCGCCTGAAGGAGCTCAGGGACGATGGAAGGATCGACACGAGGACCTACAGGAAGTACTACATGCAGGCGAAGGGCGGCGTGTTCAAGAACAAGTCGCACCTCGACTCGCACCTCAGGTCCGAAGGCGTGATCAAGGAGTGATGATGATGGCCACAGGACCAAGGTACAAGGTACCGTTCAGGAGGAGGCGCGAGGGGCGGACGGACTACAGGCACAGGGCCGCCCTGCTGAGGAGTGGCGTGCCGAGGGCCGTCGTGAGGAAGTCCAACAAGGGCATGACCGTGCAGTTCATCGAGTACAGGGACGGCGCCGACTTCGTCGTCGCGTCCGCGGTCTCGAAGGAGCTCGCGAAGCTCGGCTGGAAGCTGCCGGGCAAGAACACCCCGGGGGCGTACCTCACGGGGCTGCTCGCGGGCACGAGGGCCAAGGAGAAGGGCGTCGGGGAGGCCGTGCTGGACATCGGCCTCAGGGAGCCGACGAAGGGCAACCTGATGTTCGCGGCCCTGAAGGGGCTGCTGGACGCCGGCGTCGAGATACCTCACAGCGACAAGATGCTGCCGGCGGACGACCGGGTCGCGGGGAAGCACCTGCGCGAGGGAGCGTCCGCGGCGTTCGAGGACGTCAAGAAGAAGATCGGAGGTGGTGAGTGATGGCCGACTGGAACCCCAGGACGAGGCTGGGAAGGCTCGTCGCAGGGGGAGAGATTACCACCATGAGCGACGCGCTCAGGACCAGGTTGCCGCTCAGGGAGCCCGAGATAGTGGACATACTGCTCCCGGAGCTGGCGGACGAGGTGCTGGACGTCAACATGGTGCAGAGGATGACCGACTCCGGCAGGAGGGTCAGGTTCGCGATCACCGTCGTCGTGGGCAACCAGGACGGGTTCGTGGGCCTGGGCAGGTTCAAGGGCAAGGAGGTCGGGCCCGCCATACGCGCCGCGATCGACGTCGCCAAGCTGAACATGATCGAGGTCAAGAGGGGCTGCGGCTCGTGGGAGTGCGGGTGCGGCACGCCCCACTCGCTCCCGTTCGAGGTCGTCGGCCGCACCGGCTCCGTCGTGGTGACGGTCAAGCCAGCGCCGAGGGGCACTGGCCTCGCGGTGGGCAAGATCGCCAAGAGCGTCTTCATGATGGCGGGCATCGAGGACGCGTGGGGCTTCACGAAGGGGCACACGAAGACGACGATCAACTACTCCATCGCGGCGTTCGAGGCTCTGAGGACCTCGTCGCAGGTCAGGGTCACCGCCGAGCAGAAGGAGAGGCTCAACATCGTCTCCGGCCCGACGAGGATCCAGACGGCGCCCTCGCCGTACGTGGTCGAGGAGAAGGCCGAGGACGAGCCGCCGGCGGAGCAGGCCACCGAGCAGAAGGAGGGGAGCTAGATGCCCGCGATAGCCGTCGTCAGGGTCAGGGGACACGCGAGGGTCAGGCACGACGCCGTCGAGACGATGGAGATGCTCAGGCTCAACAGGCCGAACCACTGCGTGCTCCTGCCTCAGAACGCGACGACCAAGGGGATGCTCCAGGTGGTCAAGGACTACGTGACCTGGGGAGAGGTCGGGCACGAGACGGTCGCGCGCATGCTGTTCCACAAGGGGGAGGTCGTGGGCGGGGGCAAGCTCACGGACTCCTATGTCAAGGAGAACTCCGGACACGCGTCGATACTCTCGCTCGCGAAGGCGGTCGAGAAGGGAGAGGCGAAGCTGACGGACGTGAAGGGGCTGAAGCCGGTCCTTAGGCTCCCGCCGCCGAGGGGCGGGTACAGGGGCGCCAAGATATCGTTCACCGACGGCGGCGCGCTCGGGTACAGGGGCGCGGAGATCGACAAGTTGGTCGACCGCATGCTGCCGAAACCGAAGGGGGCGAAGTAGATGGTCAGCAGGACGAGCAAGTTCAGGGGCAGCAGGACCCACGGCCGCGGAAAGAAGGCGGGCAGAGGCGCCGGCCTGAGAGGAGGCCGCGGGAACGCTGGCCTGCACAAACACAAGTGGATAAGCACGGTTAAGTACATGCCGGACCATTTCGGCCACCACGGGTTCAAGAGACCTCAATCCGTGGTCGTCAGCAAGGTCACGATGAACCTCTCTGAGGTCGAGGAGTCCCTCCCCGCGCGCGAGCGGGATGG
>JBFXGF010000070.1:0-6914 GCA_050178275.1 Thermoplasmata archaeon
AAGGACCTCGTGACAGGCGAGTCGCAGCCAGCGAACTCCGACCACCTGAGGGACTTCGCGATAATCGTCAATGAGCTTCCAGAACTCGATTTCTTCTGGCCGATGGTCGGCGCGCTCGAACAGCCCGTGCACCTGAAGGGCATAACGGAGCTGAAGACCTCGCTCATGTTCACCACCAAGCACGTCCAGGCCATGGCGACCGACTCCGAGGAGGCGCGGTGGATGGTCGAGCTCGGGTCCGAGCTGACCGGGGGAGAGGAGGGACTGGCCAAGAGGCCCATATTCTCCGCCGTGGAGTGCCCGATATCCCCGCTCGCGTTCGAGAAAGGGCTCGCGGACGCCCAGGTCGAGCTCGCCAGGGCCGGGATACCGGTCGTGGCCATGTCCGCGTCCGTCGCGGGGCTCACGTCGCCTATAACCGTCTCGGGGACGGTCGCGCAGATGAACGCCGAGAACCTAGCGAGCCTTGTCATATCGCAGGTCGCGAAGAAGGGGGCGCCGTTCATATACAGCGTCGACTCCTCCCCGGGCGACCTCAAGACAGGGTCGATAGACTACGGCGCCCTGGAGGTCCCTCTGATCAGGACCGGGGCGGGGGAGATGGGCAGGTCCTACGGGCTGCCCACGATGGTCGCTGGCGTCGGGCTCGAGAACCTGGCGCACACGATGGTGAACGAGTGGGAGGGCGTGCCGCACATGTCCATCCAGTCGATGGTGCCGTCGGACCTCGGCGCGGGGTTCGGGGGCATAGACATGGCCACGGGGGCGTCCTTCGAGCAGCTCGTGGCCGACGCGTGGGTCTGGCGAGTCGCGAGGGAGTTCGCCAGGGACTTCGACACGGACGACGAGGCGATATCGTTCGAGACGATACGTGGCGCGGGACTCGACGGCAACTTCCTGGGCAAGCGGCACACGATCTCGAGGTTCAGGAAGGAGACGATGGGAGCGGCGGTCCCGGAGGCGTCCCTGGGCGTGAGGATGAGACCGGGCGAGAAAGGAGACCTCATCAGGAGGGCGCACGAAGAGGTCGAGAGGATACTGTCGAGGCCGAAGACCCCGCTCGTGACGAGGGAAGAGGCGGCCAAGATGGAACAGTGCCTCAGAAAGCGCCCGGGTCGAACGTAGCAGCGGCTGGCCAGGAAGGGGATGCGCCCGAGCTGGGATTCGAACCCAGGTCCGAAGCTCCGCAGGCTTCTAGGATATCCAAGCTACCCCACTCGGGCAGTGCGCGTGAACGGCAACCTCCATGAGGACATCGGTAGAAATACCTACCCATGCCCCTTCTGCCTAGTACGCGGTCGTCCAGTCGATCTTGCCCTTCCTGCGCGCGACGCCGTCGGCGTACTTGAACACCGCCATGGACAGCGCGAAGAACAAGGCGGTCGATATCGCCAGATAGACCATGATGTAGAGGTCGCTGATGCTGCCCAGGCCCGTCACGTCGGAGGCGGCCGCCAGTTCGGCCATCGCGTCCGGCATAAGGGCGCGCCTCATCGAGTCCATCCAGTAGGTGACCGGGAGGACCTTCGAGATGGACTGGGCCCAAGCCGGCAGCGCGGTGATGGGGAATATGATGCCGCTCATGACGTAGAACACGCCGGCGACGCCCTCGTTAATCCCGATCGAGTGCCTGGCGGTCAGGAACGTTATCCCACCGAGGGCGAGCCCGAGCACGCATATGCAGCTCATGCCGAGCGCGACAGACCCTAGGAGCAGCAACCAGTCCACGTCCCCGAGGAATATGTCCACGCCCAGCGCGAGCACGCCGAACGCGAGGGTGATGATGACACCCGCGGTGGTGATCGCGATCTTGATAGCCGACCGGCCCAGTATGTACGCGTAGAAGTTGATCGGGGCGATGTACACCTGCTTCAGGGTCATGTAGTGCTCCCGGTCGTCGTGTATGATCCAAGTCACGCCGAACAGCACCTCGGCCACGTACATGTACAGCGCGCTCCCGACATACATGTAGGAGAAGTACGCGTTGTCCGTGTTCCCGCCCGTGACGACCATGTACATGAACACGAGTATGAGCGTCGCGCTGATCGGCTTCACTATCGAGTATGTGGCGAACAGGAACGGGTCCGCCCAGTTCGCCTCCATCTCCCAGCCGAGCCACGCAGCGTTCTTGACGGTCCGCAGGTCGTTCATCACTGCCATCTGAGCGTCAGCCTCCCCGTGGCCTTCCCGAGGTACTCCATGTGCCTGAGCGAGTAGTGGGCGAGGACCATGAACAGCGCGCACAGGCCGACGAGCAACGCGAGTTCCACATGCAACGATAGGAAGGCGTCCTCCGCGCCAGCCGTGAAGAACAGCTGCCTCAGGGCGTCGAGGCCCAGCGTGATGGGTATGACCGAGGCGCCGGCGGCGACCGCCGCGCCCAGGTACTTCACGGGGAAGTAGAACCCGGACGCGAGGTAGACCGGGTCCGTCAGGAGGTTCGACAGGTGATGCGCCTCCCTCCCGAACAGCATGTAGAGCGAGGCGAACATCATGCCCATGCCATAGAGGGCGACCATCGTCGCTAGGAATATCGCGACGAGCATCAGGGGGTCGACAATATTGAACGCGATGTTGAATATGAACGCGCCGATGATGAGCGTGGACGCCGCGTTCACCGTGGTGGAGAGCATGCCCCCCAGGGCCATGCCCGCAAGGATGGACATCCTCGATATCGGGGCGATCATGAACAGCTGCAGGTTCCCGGTCTCCTTCTCCCAGTAGAACTGGGCGGCCATCGACCAGAGCACGTTCAGCCAGAACGCCGTCATAGCGCCCCCTAGGACCACGTACCCGATCAGCTCCTCCCTGGCGTCCATGAACTGATAGACATAGGCGAAGGCCGCGACGGTGAACAGCGGGAGCACGACCTCGAAGAAGACCCAGCTGGGCTCCCGGATGGCGCCGATGACACGGGGGTACGCCCGCCCCCTGACCGCCCTGAGGTTCTTCACGGCCCAGCCGTCGGTCATTCCAACCCCTTGCCAACCATCTTGATGAACACGTCCTCGAGCGTGGGCTCGGTCTTCTGGAGCGACTCGATCCTCGAGCCCTGTCCCAGGACCGCCGAGACGATGTCGGAGACGCCCGACTCGTCACTCATCACGAACCTCAGCTTCGTGAGCCCCTTCTCCCCGTCCTCGGTGAACGTGAAGTTGTCGACGCCCGGGAATGTCTTGAAGACGGCCGTGTCCCTCAGCCTGGTCACGTCCATGCTCAGGGTCGTGTTCATCCGGACCATCTTCTTGAGCCGCTCCGGGGTGTCGCACGCGAGTATCCTGCCGTTGTCGATGATCGCGATCCTGTCGCACAGCTCGTCCGCCTCGGCCATGTAGTGGGTCGTGAGCACGACCGTCTTCCTCGGGTGGTCCTTGAGCCAGTCGAGTATGTAGCTCCTGATGACCCTCGACGCGTTGACGTCGAGCCCGAGCGTCGGCTCGTCCAGGAATATGATGTCCGGGTCGGTGACGAAACCCCGGATGACATTCATCTTCTGCCTCTGGCCTGTGGAGAGCGTCCTCACCTTCGCGTCCTTCTTGTCGCTGAGGCCGAACTCCCCGAGCATGTCGTCTATCCGCTGGAGAGCGACCTTGCTCTTGATGCCGTAGAACTGCGAGAACATCCACAGGTTCTCCTTGACCGTGAGGAGCCCGTAGCCGGAGATCTCGCCCCCGGAGACCATGTTGATCCTCTGCCTCACCGCGTTGAACTGATTCTCCACGTCCAGGCCGGCCACGTAGGCCTTGCCGGATGTGGGCAGCAGGAGCGTGCTCAGGATCTTGAGCAGGGTCGTCTTGCCCGCGCCGTTGGGCCCGAGTATCCCGAACAGCTCCCCCTGCTCGATCCTCAGGTCTACGGACTCGAGGGCTCTCACTGTGTTGCCCCCTTTCTTCTTCTTGGGCTCGAACACCCTTGTCAGGGCCTCTGTCCTGACGGCTGGTTCTTGGTCCATTCTCTCACTCTTCTTTCGTCCCGCACTGATTGTTACGTACATATGTGTTCGTTTGGCAGTACACATGTGTCCATCAGGCGGTTCATACCCCGCGAGGCGGCCACGGGCAGGATGCACGAGATGATGCACAGAATGCATGCGTGGCGCGTCTAGGAGAATGCTCGGCGAGTGGCGCGCGACGGAAGGCCCGTTTCTCAGGCCTCGTAGTGCGTGCGGTACCTCGTCACGTAGCCGGCGATCTTGTTCCTCATCGAGATGAAACGCACATCGGTGAGCTTGGCAACCATCTCCTTGTTGTGCTGGTAGTCCTCGTTGAACTGGTCAGGGTACTTCTGGACCAGTTCGATGGCTACCCGCTTGATGTACGTCGGCCTGATGTTGCCCATGAGACTCACCTTGGGAGACTCGGAACAGTCAGGGTATATATATGGTTTGCGTAGGAGGCCGTGGCGGCTGTCGGGCAATCCAGTGGGTCAATCCACGGGCTTGGCGCTCTCCACGAGCAGCTCCTCCTCGGACGGCAGGACGCCCTTCTTGTAGGGCTTGCCGCAGGAGTAGTCGCCCTCGGGGCACGGGCCTCGGAAACAGGGCGGGCCCGCGTCCTCGAACAGTATCGGGGCGGCCTCCTTGGCCTCCGAGAGCATCTTCCAGGCCATCATGCGTATCTCCCACTGGGCCCTCCGGCAGCACCTGAGGCTGAAGAAGTGCCAGAGCTCCCTGGCGTTCATCGTGACCGTTATGTTCGTCTGGCACGCGTTGGGCAGCACGTACCTCGCGTCCTCCTTCGGGACCGACTTGGCCAGGAGCCGGTACGCCTTCCACGCGTTGTCCATGGCCTCCGAGAAAGCCTTCCTGGCGTCCGGGTCGCCCGCGACGGACGGGGGGAAGACGTACTCCGCCTTGGACATGCCCACATACCTCTGGCTCTGCTGCGAGTAGGACGCGATCCTGTGCCTCACCAGTTGGTGCGTCAGGGACCGGGACACGCCCTCGACCGAGAACGTGAAGTGCGCGTGCTCGACCACCGACAGGTGCCCCATCCCGACGACCTTCTTGATCATCTTCTTCGCGCGCTCGTCGGTCGTGCCGTCGAACAGCTCTCCCGCGCCCTGCTCGGAGTAGCACGACTGCGCGGCGGCGGCGCATATCCTGTCAGGGTTCTTGGTGTGGTTCAGCAGTCTGACCTTCAAATCAATCACGCACGGCATGCTCCAGACCGCCTCTTCCGGATAAATGCTTTCCGAGGGGGTCGGCGTCACTGCTTCAGGTAGTAGCTGAAGGCGTACTCCCCGCCGGTGGCGGACCGCCCCGGCTCCGCCCTCCGGAGGTCCTTGAGCCTCACGGTCTCGACCGGGCGGTCCCCCAGGGCTTCCACGAGGCCTTGCATGTGCCCGTCGCCCACGACCGCCAGGACCCTCTCGTGCTGCGCGGCCATCGACGCGATCCTGTCCGCCATGTGCTTGTTCCGGTCGTCTATGAGGACCCTCTTGATGCTCGGGAACTCCGCCCCGAGCGCCTCGATGTACTCCGCCCCGTGGTCCTCGTACTTCGCCACCTCCGCCTCGACCTTCTCCTTGGACGTGACCAGCCCCACGAGCGACCCGAACATGAGCTCGACCTTCTCCTTCAGGGTCATCTCCCTCCAGAGCTTCCCGAAGACCATGGCGGCGTCCATGTCTATGAGCGCGACCTTGGCGCCGACCTCCTTCGCGGCGGACGCGGCCGCGAGCATCTCGGCGCCCGCCTCTGACCCGAACTCGGTCGCCATGCGGCGCTGCACCCACGCGAGGAGCGTGTACTGGACCGGGATGCGGCCTCTCCTGCCCTTGTCGCGTGTCATGAGGGCGTTGTACCTGGCGGGGTCGAGCTCGATGCAGACGACCTCCGGCTGACGTGAGTGTATCATCGCCCTGACCTGCTCGGAGATGGCGAACACGTGGCCTACGCCCACCAGTGTGATCATGTCGGCCGCCCATCGTGGGATGCGTTTAATAACCCTTCGTGCGATGGCCCGCCGTGCCCAAACTGGTAGCGTTCGACATGGACGGCGTCCTAGTCGACATAGTGAGCTCGTGGGTCTATGTCCACCAGCGGTTCGGGGTCAACAACGACCACTCCCTGGCCGCGTATCTGAGAGGGGAGATAGACGACCAGGAGTTCATCAGGCGGGACATCGCCCTCTGGAAGCGGGCGGACCCAGGGGTGACCCTGGAGAAGATCCGCGCCACGCTGGCCGACGCGCCCCTCATGAACGGGGCCGCGGAGCTGGTGGCCGAGCTCAAGCGCAAGGGGTGGAAGACCGTGATCGTGTCCGCGGGGATAGACCTCCTGTCGGAGAGGGTCGCCGAGGAGCTCGGCATGGACCTCCAGTTCGCCAACGGGATGCGTGCGGACGGCTCTGGCAGGCTCTCTGGGGACGGCATGTTCAGGGTCCGGCTCATGGACAAGGGCCGCACGGTCGCCGAGGCCGCGGAGACGCTCGGGGTCGGGCCCGACGACATCGTGAGCGTGGGCAACTCGAGCTACGACGTCTCGATGTTCGAGCGGTCCGCGCTCGGAATAGCCTTCTGCCCCGAGGACGAGCTCGTCAGGGAGGCGGCGGACATAGTCGTCGAGAAAAAGGATCTCAGGGAGCTGCTGGGGCACCTGGACCGGGCCTAGTAGCCGTGCTCGCCTATGAGCGGAACGAACACGCACCCGCCCAGGTCGTGGGTCCTGTACCCGTCCCCTTTGCGCTCGACCTTGACCAGGTCCTGGAACATCCTGCCCCCGACGGGCACTATCATCACGCCGCCGTCCTTGAGCTGCTCCTTCAGGGGCGATGGGACCGACGGCGCGCCGCATGCGACGAATATCCTGTCGAAGGGGGCCTCCGCTGGCAGGCCGACCGAGCCGTCGCTCAGCACCCCGGAGACGGTGTCCGAGTAACCTGTCCTGGCGATTTAGCTCCGGGCGAACACCG
>JBFXGF010000071.1:0-6850 GCA_050178275.1 Thermoplasmata archaeon
GAGAAGGGCTACTCCAAGCTCGCGCGCGACAGGCAGGAGCTCACCGAGAGCCAGGAGAGGCACAGGGCGGAGCTGGAGGCGTATCAGGCGCAGAAGGCGGCCTGGGAGAAGGAGGTCGAGAACCTCAAGGCGAGGGCCGACGGCCTGGACGCCGAGAAGCAGGAACTCGAGGCCGAGCGGCAGCGCCTGGACGCCAGGCAGGGCGAGTTCGCGGACGCGCAGACCCAGCTCGAGGAGGCCGTCACAGAGCTCGAGAAGGCGAGGAGCGCCCTCGACAGCGAGAGGACCGCGTTCGAGTCCGAGCGCCAGGCCACGAGGTCGGAGCTCGACGTCGCTTACGCGGACCTGAAACGGCGCGAGGAGGGCGTCGCCTCGCTGGAGAACGATGTGAGGATCAAGAAGTCAGAGCTCCAGGCGGCGCTGGCGGAGGTCGAGCGCCAGACAAAGGAATTGGAGGGCAGGGCGAACAGCGTCGCGGCCACGATCAGCGGCCTCGAGGAGCGGGAGAAGGCCCTCGCGGGCGAGGAGCAGGAACTGAAGGCGCGCTGGGCGGAGGTGGACGCCAACGCCGAGGCGCAGCAGGCGGAGCTGTCCGCGCTCATCGCGAAGATAGGGAAGGACAACGAGGATCTCCAGAAGCGGACCCAGGCGGTCGACACGCGGGAGAACGCGCTGGCCAGCAGGGAAGTCGCGGTCTCGGACTCTGAGCGGAAGGTCGAGGCGCTCCTGAGGGACCTGGACAAGCGCGAGAAGGACATCCAGAAGAAGGAAGCCACGCTCAAGGAGGCCGCGGAAGCGCATCAGCGGGCGGCCCAGACGTTCTCCGAGCGGGAGGCGTCGGTCGCGTCCAGGGAGGAGGCCCTGCTCGCCAAGGAGGGACAGGCCGCCGAGGAACGGGAGAAGCTGGACTCGGCCTCGAGGGACCTGGAGGCCCTCAGAGCGGAGCTGGACGCCTCCCAGAAGGACCTGGAGTCGCGCAAGGACGCGATATCGCAGCAGGAGGGCACCTTCGACGAGAGGGAGAGGCTCATCTCCGACGAGAAGGAGCGGCTGGAGAAGGAGAGGCAGGCCTCTGAGGCCGCGAAGGCCGAGCTGGACTCGAAGCTAGCGGCCTTGGCCGCCCGCGAGAAGGCGATGCAGGAGGAGGTCGCGGCCACCAGGGGCAAACTGGACGACGAGATGGCCCGCCTGGACGCCGAGAGGAAGCACGCGTCCGCGAAGCTCGCGGAGGCGGACGCCCGGGAGGATGAGCTGCGCTCGAAGGCCGAGGCGCTCGCCCAGGCGGACAAGGACCTCGAGGCGCGCGAGACGGCCTTCGCCGAGAAGATGGCGGAGATGGACCGGCACAGGGAGGAGATGGCCGCGGAGATGGACAAGCTCACGCTCGAGAGGACCAAGATAGACAAGATGCGCGAGAACATCGAGAAGCGCAAGCAGATAGAGCGGGAGCATGTCGACAGCATATCCGACATCGCGAAGAGGCTCGAGGAGATCCGGGCCCGGACGAAGCGGAAGGCGGACGAGGCGGGGGAGCCGCAGGCGGCCGTCCAGGCGGAGGAGAAGACGGAATAGTCGAGTGGTCAGGCCAGGTCGGGCCAGGTCTTGTCGAGCACCTTGGCGACCTCTTCGAACGGCCTTCTGTAGAGCGGCCGGGCCCTCACGGACAGACGCAGGTGTTTCGCCACGAAGGGCCTGACGCTCTCCCTCGACTCGACGCCCGTGCGGTCCTCGTACGCGTCCAGCATCGAGAAGCACAGGTCGAACTTGATTGGCGTGAAGAACGGCTCGTTCCCCAGGATCGAAGCGGCCATCTGCCCGAGGTCCTCCATGGGGTCCCCGGGTGAGGCGTCCTCGAGGTCCACGCCGAACACCTCGCCCTCGTGCATGATGAAGTTATCAAGGACCGCGTCGCGCATGGCCAAGGGTCTCCCGAAGCTGTCCATCGAGTCGTGGAACCCGCCCAGCCACCGCCCGATGCCCTCGGCCGCGGGGGAGCTGAACATCGAGTTGACCAGCCTGTCGCAGGACTCCCCGGACACGAACTCGGACACGAGGTAACTCTTGTCCATGTAGAGCGGGTATGGGACCGAGAGGCCGGCCTTCTTCGCGAGCAGCATCGTCTCGAACTCGACCGCGGACAGCCCCGAGAGGGACCGCTTCACGACCACGGGCCTGACATCCGTCTCGACGAACCACACCCTGTTCCTGTAGCTGGGGACGAGCGACGAATGGATTATGACCACCCGCTGGTTCAGCGCCTTCTTGACTACCTGCCACCCAGAGGAGTCAATGGCCGTGAAGTCCGAAGACATCGATGACTCAACGAATCTCCGACGATAATAATCCTTTGTCGCGGGGCTCAAAGGATTGAACGAGGGGAACCCGCGGGAGACGACTTGCCGCTGGCGCGCCACAGGACGGAGTCGTGCCTCAAGAGGTCCATCAGCTCCTTCGTCAGGCGGAGCGCCTCGTCGTCCTCCCCCGCCTTGAGGCAGTGCATGGCCGCCTTCATGCGCAGCAGGTAATCGGACGTGTCGTGCCCCTCCGACTTCGCGGACATCAGATGCTCCCTCGCCTTCGCGAGTTCGGACCTGACCAGCGAAGGTATGCTGGGCGCCATCGTGTCCTCGGTCTGCCGCGCGAGTGCGGAGACCAGGGCCCAGTTCCCCTCCCTGCACGCCTCCCAGGCGTTGCTCATCAACCGGCGGGCCCTCGTGGTGTCCATGCCCAGGGAGCTGATGTCCGATATCTCGTGCTCTATCTCCTCGAGCAGGCGCGCCGAGCCCGCGAAGCCCTTCACGGCCTCCTGGTACAGGAGCTCGTGCGCTCGGCCCTTGGAGCGCAGCATGCCGAACACGTCGAACTTCTCGGGCTTGAAGAACTCCGCGCGCTCCCGCGGGGCCTCCTCGGCGGGCGCCTCATCCCGCTCGGCCTCCTCGTCTGGGGAGGACATCGGGCCATCGGCGAAGATGGCCCCGCAGAACGGGCAGTACGGGTCCGATTCCTTGACCATCATGTCGCACTCGGTGCACTGGAACTGGACGCCAGCGTCTGAAGAGGTCGCCACGGGGATCACGAGCTCAGGCGAGAGACGCGCGGCCCTGTCCTGGCTCTCGAGCTCGGGCTCAGCGCGAGGGGTGGGACGTTCGGAGATGTCGCGGATGTTCAGACCGGGGTCTCGGACAATCCTCTGCAGGCGTCTCCTGCCGCCGTCGGGCGTCTGGACGTTGCCTCCAGCGCCGGTAGCAGACCTTGGCCTAGGGGTCTCCCGGTTGTCACGCGCGTACATCTGGCTCGCACTCCCTGGTGCCGATTTGTATATAGTAACTTGTCCCGAGCGAGTATTTGAACCGTCTTCCTTGGCTATCAGAAGATGCAAGATTTGCGTCTCAGCCCTTGCCGACGAGTCTCAGGAAGGCCTCTTCGTCCAGTATCGTCTTCCCTAGCTTCGCGGCCTTGTCCGCCTTCGAGCCCGGGTCCTGGCCCACGACCACGAAGTCCGTGGCCTTCGTCACCGACGAGCCCACGCGGCCCCCGAGGGACTCCACCAGGGCGCTAGCGTCCGCCCTGGCCATGGACCGCATCTCGCCCGTGAACAGGAACGTCTTGCCGCTCAGCGGCCCGTCCGCCCGCCTGCCGGCCTCCATCGTGAGCCCGGCCTCCGCGAGCCTCGACAGCAGCGCGCGGTTCCCCTCGTCGGCCATGAAGTCCCTCACGGACTGGGCGACCACGCCCCCGACGCCCTCGACCCGGGACAGCTCGTCCAGGCCCGCGGACATGAGCGCGTCCATGCTCCCGAACCTGTCGGCTAGCACGGCCGCCGTCGTCCGCCCCACGTGCCTGATGCCCAGGGCGTGCAACACCCTGCCCAGGTCCTTGTCCATGGAAGACCCGACCGCGTCCAGGATGTTCCTCGCGGACTTCTCCCCCACGCCTTCGAGCGTCAGGAGGTCCGCCTCCGCGAGCCCGTAGAGGTCGGACACGTCCTTCACGAGGCCGGCGTCCACGAGCTGGTCTATCAGGGCCGGCCCGACCCCCTCGATGTCCATCGCGTTCCTCGAGCAGAAGTGCGCGAGGCGCTCCTTGACCTGGGCGGGGCAGGACGCGTTCACGCACCTCCGGACCGCCTCGCCCTCCTCGCGGACGGCCTTGGACCCGCAGGCGGGGCAGTCGGTCGGTATGAAGACCTCCCTCTCGCCGCCCGTCCGCCGCTCGACCAGCGGGCGCACGACCTGGGGTATCACCTCCCCCGCGCGTTCGATGAGCACCTGGTCCCCGATCATCACGCCCTTCCGGCGCACCTCGTCCTCGTTGTGCAGCGTTGCCCGGGACACCGTCACCCCGCCGATCTCGACGGGCTCGAGGTGCGCGACGGGCGTCAGCGCGCCCGTCCTGCCCACCTGGAACACGACGTCCAGGAGCCTCGTGACCTTCTGCTTCGGGGGGTACTTGAACGCCACGGCCCAGCGCGGGTTCTTGGCCGTGTACCCGAGCCGCCCCTGCTGCTCGAGCGAGTCGACCTTCACGACCATGCCGTCGATGTCGTATCCCAGGCCGTCGCGCCTGTGCTCCCACTCGGCTATGTGCCCGAGGACGCCGTCCACCGAGTCGAAGACCCGCGTGTCCGGGCTGACCCTCAGGCCCGACGCCTTCATCGCGTCGAGGCAGCCGTGGTGCGTGTCCGGCATCTCGCCCGAGCTGAAGCTGAGCGTGTAGAAGTAAGCGTCCAGCGGCCTTGACGCGGCTATCCTGGGGTCGAGCTGCCGTATCGAGCCGGCCGCGGCGTTCCTGGCGTTCGCGAACGGGGGCTCACCCGCGGACTCGCGGTCCTCGTTCAGCCTCTGGAGGCCCTTGACGGACATGTACACCTCCCCCCGGACCTCGACAGTGCCGAGGCCGCCCTCGGGCCTCAACTTGAGTGGAATGCTCCTGATCGTGCGTATGTTGGACGTGACGTCCTCGCCCACGCGCCCGTCGCCCCTGGTCGCGCCCCTGACGAGGGCGCCGTCCTGGTACAGCAGCGCTATGCCGAGCCCGTCTATCTTCGGCTCCACCGCGTACGCGACCCGCTCGTCCCCGAGCCATTTCCTCACCCGGGAATCGAACTCCCTCAGCTCATCGGCCGAGTAGCAGTTGTCCAGGCTGAGCATGGCGGCCTTGTGCTCGACCTGGGGGAACTCGTCCACGGGCCTGCCGGACACCCTCTGGGTCGGCGAGTCCTGGAGCACGAGGTCCGGGTGCTCCGACTCGAGCGCCTTCAGCTCGCTCATGAGAAGGTCGTACTCGTGATCCGTGACCTCGGGGCTGTCCTCGACGTAGTACTTCTCGTCGTGGTGCGAGATCGTACGCACGAGCTCGCCGATCCTGGCCTTCGCGCGCGCCTTTTCCATGATCACGGCCTCCTGCCCCGCAGGTGCTTCGCCAGCTCCGACGCGCCCAGGGTGTTCAGCACGTCCCCGGGGCCGAGCCATCCGCGCCTAGCCGTTATCACTCCGAGCCTTATGAACCCCATGTGCTCGAGCCGGTGCGAATCCGTGCCCAGGGACACCTTCACGCCCCTCGAGCCCGCCGCCCTGCAGTCCGCGTCCCGCAGGTCGAGCCTGTCTGGGAAGCAGTTTACCTCCATGCATACCCCGTGCTCAGCGGCGGCGTCCAGGACCGCCTGGAGGTCCAGCTCGTAAGGGCCCCTCTGGCCTATGAGCCGCCCGGTCGGGTGGCCGAGCGCGTCGACCTGGCCGGACGATATGGCCGCCACGACCCTCTCGGTCATCTCGTCCCTCGCCATCTTGAACCGCGAGTGGACAGAGGCGACCACGAAGTCCAGGTCCTTGAGGATGTCCGAGGGCATGTCCAGCGAGCCGTCCGCCAATATGTCCACCTCGGAGCCCGCGAGGGCCCTGATGCCTCCCACGGCGTCCTCCGCCCTCCTGACGGCGTCCACCTGCGACCTCAGCCTATCCGGGGTGAGCCCGTTCGCTATCTTGAGGCTCTGCGAGTGGTCGGTGATCGCCAGATACTCGTACCCCCTCCTCTTCGCCTCGGACAGCATCTCCCCGATGGAGTCCGAGCCGTCGCTCCAGTCCGTGTGGACGTGAAGGTCGCCCTTGACCTGCTCCAGGCGGACCAGCTCGGGCACGCGGCTCTCCTTGGCCGCGTCTATCTCACCCGAGTTCTCCCGGATCTCCGGTGGTATGTACGGAAGGCCGAGCGCGGAGTACACCTCCTCCTCGGTCGCCCCCGCCACCATCCGACCGGAGTCGCGCTCGAAGAGGCCGTACTCGTTCAGTTTCAGGCCCCTCTCCACCCCCATCCGGCGAAGGGCCACGTTGTGCTCCTTGGAGCCGGTGAAGTACTGCAGCGCCGCCCCGTAGCTCCTGGTCTCGACCGCCCTGAGGTCCACCTGGACGCCGTCGCCCAGGCGCACGCTGCACTTGGTCGGGCCCTTCACCAACACCTCGTCGACCTCCGGGTACGCCGCGAACGCCTCCATGATGGCCGAAGGCTCGTCGTCCCCGACGAGTATGTCTATGTCCCCGATGGTGTCCCTGCCGCGCCTGAGGCTGCCGGCTATGTCGATCATGTCGACCCGGCGGGAGGACCTGAGGTACCCCACGTACGCCTCCGCCATCGGGAGCGCCTCCCCGAGGAGCATCCTGTCACCCTTCGACTCGAGCACCTTGATGCCCTGGAGTACCCGCTCCTCGGTCTTCTCGCCCAGGCCCTTGACGCCCCTGAGCCTGTGGGCCAGGGCCGCCTCCTTCAGCTCCTCGACGCTGGATATGCCCAGCTCCCTGTGCAGGAGCATGGCGGTCTTGGGGCCGATGTCCGGCACCTCCAGCATGCGCACGAG
>JBFXGF010000072.1:0-6840 GCA_050178275.1 Thermoplasmata archaeon
CCGTCAAGGAGACAGAGGCGGAGATGCGATAGGACGACCCAACACCCAGAGCCAGGCAAATATAATCTTGGTCCGCGGGAGATATCTCCACTGGGGTGTCTAGAAGCAAGGCGGCTTCGACTGGTATAGGTTCACGAGCGTTCAGAACGTGATGACGCGCGAGGTCTATTGTGTCAAAGCCTCCGACAAGGTCGTGGACGCGTGGCTGTCCCTGATGGAGAGGGACATATCGGGCGCGCCGGTCATCGATGGCGAGGAGAAGCTGGTCGGGGTCATGAGCGTCACCGACATCTACAAGGCGGTGCTGGAGCGCGTCAAGAAAGCGAGGTCCCTGAGGCTGGCGACCTGCCAGCCCGCGAACAAGGACGAGGAGGACCGGGAGTCCATCCGGGAGTTGACCTTGTCACTGAGGGCCGTCGCGGAGTCGAGGGTCTCCACACTGTTGCCCATGAAGCAGGAATTGCTCACACTCGGGTCGAGCGACTCCCTGGACCGGGCCCTGAAGCTCATAGCCGAGCACAATGTGAACCGGCTTCCGGTCGTGAAAGACGGGAGAGTGGTGGGCATAATCACCAGGGCGGACATAATCGCGGTCTTCTCGGGAAAGAAACGGTGACCTGGCGTAGGCCAAATCCCGGTTGAGCCAGTCAGGTCGGGCAGGGCATATGTTTTAACCCGTCCATGCGATTCCGGGGAGAAGCGCGGGGATGTTAGCATAGTCACGACGGTCGATAGGAGACGTGTCAAGGCGCTGATGGATGAGGAGACTGCCCGGTTCCTGAAGACCCATAGGAAGTCCAAGAGGCTCTTCGAGAGGGCGAGGCGGTCGCTCTTGGCGGGAGTGCCCATGAACTGGATGGTCAGGTGGGCGGGGCCCTACCCCGTCTTCGTGACGGGCGCGAAGGGCGCGTACATAGACGATGTCGATGGCAACAGGTACCTCGACCTCTGCCTTGGAGACACGGGTTCCATGTTCGGCCATTCGCCGAAGCCCGTCGTGGACGCCGTCAGGAGACAGGTCTCTAAAGGCATCACGATGATGCTGCCGAACGAGGACTCCATATGGGTCGGCGAGGAGCTTTCGAGGCGGTTCGGTTTGCCGTACTGGCAGATCGCGATGACCGCGACTGATGCGAACAGGTTCTCTATACGGCTCGCGAGGGAGGTGACCAAGAGGAAGTATGTCCTCGTGGTGCACGGGTGCTACCACGGCACCGTGGACGAGACCCTCATAATGCTCGAGGGAGGGAAGCTCCTGCCCCGGGAGGGCAACATCGGCCCGCCAGTGCCGCCTAGCATGACCACGAAGGCCATCGAGTTCAACGATGTGGACGCCCTGAGGAAGGCGCTCGCGCCCAAGGATGTCGCGTGCGCGCTCATGGAGCCCGCGATGACGAACAGGGGGATCATACTCCCGGACCCGGGGTATCACGACGCCCTCAGGGAGCTCACGGAGGAGACGGGCACTCTCCTGATAATCGACGAGACCCACACGCTCAGCAGCGGCGTCGGGGGGTACACAGGCGCCCACGGCCTCAGACCCGACATGATCACCATGGGCAAACCGTTGGCTAGCGGCGTCCCAGTGGCGGCATTCGGCATCAGCGAGTACGTGTCTGACAGGGTCATGGACCGCATACTCAGCGAGGGCACGGACGAGAGCGGCCTGGGCGGGACCCTGACCGGGAACGCGCTCGCGCTCGCCGCCATGAGGGCCACCCTCGAGAAGGTCATCACGAGGGGGGCGTTCAAGAGGATGATGCCCCTGGCGGAGCGGTTCGAGGAGGGCGTCCAGGATGTCATCGACAGCAGGGGCGTGCCGTGGCATGTGGCGAGGCTGGGCGTGCGAATAGAATACCACTTCTGCCCGAAGGCCCCCAGGAACGGGACCGAGGCGGACGCCGCGAGGGACTCGGAGCTGGAGAAGCTCCTGCACCTCATGCTGCTCAACCGGGGGATATTGATGACGCCATTCCACAACATGGCCCTCATCGCACCTATGACGACGAGGAAGGAAGTGGACAGGCACACCGAGGTCTTCGGCGAGTGCGTCGACGCCCTCGTCGAGTGAGCGGGGCTACGGCCGTTTCAGCTTGGGGATGACGCAGATCATCCGCATGCCCGCCCCCCTGTCGTTGACGAACTGGTGGAGCTCGTTCGGCTCCACGAATACGGCGTCACCCTCGGCCAGGGGTTCTTCGCGTCCGTCTAGGACGATCTTCCCGTTGCCCGAGACCACGAACACCTCGTGCTCCCACGCGTGCGTGTGCAGGGGCGTGTGGCCACCAGGCGCTATGTCGAAGACCCGCAGGTAGAAGTTGGGCGGGTCCACGTTCTCCGCGAGCAGCGGTCTGAAGTCGACTCCCTTAGTCCCTTCGGGGGACGTGCCCCTCACATCCTTGTGGCTGACCTTCTTCATGTCTCTCGGGACGACCGAGCGCGATGATATACTTTGTCCGCTCGGAAAGGGTTAAACGGACGCTCGACATAACGCGCAGACCGTGGTCGAGTACGAGGTCTCCCAGCTGAGGGAGGCGGACCTTGATGATGTCGCAGATATCATCCGGAGGTCGAAGCAGGAGTTGACCTTCGAGCGGGCCCCGACGGTCGAGGAGCTGAAGGCATATACCTTCAAGAACGAGGAGTTCCGACCGGAGGGCAGCTGGCTGGTCAGGTCCGACGGCGCCCCCGTGGCCTATGCGACCGTTCTCATTGAGGCGAACAGGCTGAAGGCGGGGCTGGACGATGGATACATGGAGTTCGAGATCGTCCCCGAGGAGAGAGGAAAGGGCCTGGAGCAGAGGCTGACCGCCCTTGCCTGCGAGTACATACGTTCGCGAGGCGTTGGGAAGGTGAAGACGAGGAGCGCATCCACGGAGTCTTGGCGGGTAGAGGCGCTCCTGTCCGAGGGTTTCTCGGAGGCCTATCGGGTTTTCTTCCTCGTCCGGAGGGCGGCGGCAGGGCCGGTGCCTGAAATCCCGGTGCCTGAGGGCGTGAGGCTGGTGAGGAGACCGTATAAGGAGTGCGGGGACGAGGAGATGACCCGGATCGTCGGGGCGTTCAACGACAGCTTCCAGGACCATTTCAGCTTCGCCCCCGAGAGGCCGGAAACGTTCATACGGTACAGGGACGCCAGTGAGGACCCCGAGTGTTTCTCCTTGGCCATGGTCAACGATGAGGTCGCGGGCCTATGCCTGTCCTCGGAGGACAGGACATACAACGAGGAGAACGGCACGAAGTGGGGCTGGGTCAACATCCTGGGCGTTCGGCGGCCGTATCGGAGAGGGGGCGTGGGCAGGTTCCTCCTCGCGGACGGGATGAACTGGGTCCGTGAGCAAGGCATGGACACCACTTACATCGGTGTCTACGCCAAGAACGAGACGGCCCTGGACATGTACACCTCGGTCGGGTTCGTGAAGGATCGGGAGAGCATGTGGCTAGAGAAGAGCCTACGTTGAGTCTCCCTCATGCCTTTTCCTCAGGAACATCCGTAGCAGGAGGAAGACGAGCACGGCGGAGACGATGCCGACCGGGATGCCGACGAATAGCGAGAAGTATATGATGTCCTCCAAGGCCCACGCGACGAGGAGGGTCACCATGACCAGGTCCGCCGCACCCGCTAGGAGGGCGACGGCCGTCGAGAGGGGCTCAGTGAGTCGAGGCATGAGCGTCATGCCGGTCATCGTCTTCCGCATTATTGGGGTTTTCGCGCGCGCGCCTATAAGTCAGCCCAGCGTCTGACAGCCGCGTCTGACGCACGGGCCCCCAATGTTTAATTACCTCTCCCGCCTCAGATGACGCATGCGGTGCACGCGCTGCGGGGAGTGCTGTCAGGACACTAGGATGGAGCTCTGCGAAGCCGACTTGGCCCGTCTCGAGCGAGCGGGTCACGCAAGAGACGAGTTCTCCTCCCTGGGTCCCGATGGCATCAGAAGGCTTCGGAACTCGGACGGGCACTGCCTCTTCTACGACCCCGAGTCCAAGAGGTGCAAGGAGTATGCCCGAAGGCCCCTCGGCTGCGTCATCTATCCCGTGAACCTGTCCCCTGACGGCGTGGTCCTGGTGGACGAACTCTGCCCCGAGGCGCACACGGTCACCCGCGCGGAGCTAGAGGATAGAGGCAAACGACTGCGCATGCTTATCGACACAATCAGGTCTGAGGCGCGCCGTCCGTAGCGCCTACGCCTACTGGCTCAGTTTCTTCGCCCACTCAGCGGCGTGCTCGATCTCTCCGTCCTTGAGGGGTCCTTCCCTGCCTTTGACATAGAACGGTTCGGGTGGGAGGACCAGCACGGCGCCCTTGGATGTCAGATCAGCTGCGATCCGGTCAGCCGCGTAGCCGAATATCTTTGGGAACCTCCCGGGCATCCGCGTGTCGAAGGTCGCGACCTTCAGGCCCTTGGCCGTGGCCTCGGGTATCCTGCCGAGGAGACCTTTCACCGCGTCCGTCGCCCTGCCCGCATGGGTCGGCGAGCCTATCACCAGGACGGTGGCCTGCCCAAGCGCGGCCGCGTCCACCTGGTCCGCCTTCGCGACCATGGTGTCCGCGGGGAGCGCGCCACCGATGGCCCTCGCGACCTTCTCAGTGTTCCCAAACATCGAGTCGTATGCGACAATGATTCCCATCGTCTCTGCCTCCTTAACGCAGGGTATGTGTCAGGGATATCCGCGGACTTAAGGCTGTTGTCCTTGGGTCGGTGACAGGGGCTCGATACGGGAACCGCTGTTGGACGCGCTCGAGATTGCCTCGAACGACCCGCCTGGCCGCCCTCATTTGCCCTGTGGCGACTTCTTTCGCCTGCGGAGTAAGACAACACCGACGACGGCCGCCAGCGCGGCGACGCCGACCACGGTGACTACGGGCCACATGTAGTCGCTGAACGGCCTGTACGCCTCGGTCACCATGTCGTGGAATACCGTGATCTCAGGGTCGCTCTGCATCGACATCGTCTCGCCGTATGTCAGGTTGGGGAACCCGTGCCAAACGCGGGCGGAGCCGCCCTCATCCATCGCCATGTATGAATACCCCACAAGGGCGCGAGGGCCGCTGGAGTCGTAGGCCGTGAAGTTGTTGTCCATGTTCATCTTGGACATGGTCAGGGGGGCCCCGTTGTCGAGGGTGATGTTGTACTCGAGGGTCGAGTTCGTGCATGACGTGGGCGTGATCGGTTCGGGGTCTCCCGGCCTCCCGACCCCCATCGTGTACCAGATCTTCGCGGTGAACTCCTCTCCGGTGTCGAACTCGGCGTGTCCGTCGTTAGGGTCGTAGAACCTGGTGTTCGCGAAGTCGAGGACCGCCTCGACCTTCATGCTGGTATCGTTCCAGTCCGCTCTGACCCGGTGAGTGAGGGTGAGGTCGACGGTGGAGGTGCCATATTCGGTGGGGAGTGAACCGTCATTGTAGAGGTGGAGCCCCCTGAACATGTAGTTGCAGTCCAGTGTTGGGACCGTCCCGTCGTAGACGACCGGAGTATGCTCGACTTCGAAGTCGCTGCAGGTGCGCAGGGGGACGCTGATTTCGTATTCGCCTATGTTGAACACTACCTCCATGATTGTGAACTGTGCGATGTACAGCTCACCATCGATGTAGTAGTGGATGTTGTTCTGGTAATCCACCCACGTCGCGTCGCCTCCCGTGATGTCCCTGGCCATTATGAGCGTCTTCATGTCCCCGTGGCGGATCTCGATAGACCACATCTCGTTGACGAAGGCGTCATGTGTCTCGACGCCGTCCACGTCCAGCCAGAAATCGTAATCGTGGGTCTCGTGGACCCATGGCTCGGGGACGAGCTCCGAGTCTGTCTCCTCCGCCAGCGCTAGGGAGGCGGGGCAGGGGCAGCCGAAGGTCAACATGCCAAGGGATAGAGACGCTGCAATCAGGGCAACGGGTATGGCGCGCATCGGGGCAAAACAACCGCATATGCGATATATAATCCTCCTGGCTCAACACAGTACATTGTCTTGGGGTAAGGCACGCGTCTCACGCCTTCGCTTCAGGAGGGAAGGCCTCATCCTGCAGCGCTACCTCGACGAGGTCGGCAACTTGACCGACGACATCCTCTTCTCGATGCTGAGGAGCGACTGGGAACACAGGGATTGGTGACGAGTGTCCCGGCCCTTCGGGGGACCGGACCTTCATGTACTTGCGGGTCATTGAAGAGGAGTGCCGGATGAATTACATGAGCTCGCAATTAGCGTGGAGCTAACCATCAGAAGGAGTGGACTTTTACGCATTCCTCTGTCCACTCACAGAGCAGACCCATCGACCCCTGTTCGACACCTTTGATGAGGCCTTCGACCTTGAGCCCCCTCGCTTTCATGCAGCTCCCGCAAGCTGCTACCCGTCCGCCCTTCGCCAGCACTCTCTCGAGCATCTCGCCGATGTTGTAATACCCCGGAGGGGTCTCCTGATTCGGGATGCCAGCTGAGACCGCATCTGCCATGAGGAACAGCCTGACGTTATCTTGCCTCGCCTGTAGCGCTATGGCCAGTCGCAGCCCGTTGTAGGTCTTCTCTGTTCCATAAGGCGCGTCGTTCAGGACGATCAGCACATCTTCACCCATTGCCGACACCGGTGCCAGGATGAGCGTGTCGTTCTATAGATTTTCGGCGGACGAGTGGCACTGCCGTCAAATGGGACTAGGGACGGGGAAGACCGGATTGGGACGTAAAGCTGTTTACGTTGCTGAGTATAAGGCCAGGTGAAGGACATAAGCCCCTTGGAAAGCCTGATGTCTGAGCGTGAAACGGGCGCTATCTGGACAGGGCATGAATGAGTTCGCACCTGCTTGTCCGTTCTCGCCTGTTTGCTTATGAATGCAACCTTGCCGCCACCATAGC
>JBFXGF010000073.1:0-6822 GCA_050178275.1 Thermoplasmata archaeon
GTCTCCGGTGTCCACCCTGAGTACTGGCGTCCCGGCCAACTTGGACGGCGTCGAGACCACGACCACGTTCCCCTTGCCGACCGTCCTTATGACCGCGGGTGAGATCTGCTGGTTGCCTCTTCCGAAGAAGAACCCCTGAGCGCCTATCGGGGTGACCACGATCCTCGCGTCCCCGGGCGCGGTCAGCTCCCGCAGGACATGGTCCTCGGACACGTCGCCCAGAACCCGTATCCGGTCCCTGTAGACGTCGACCCCGAGGAGTGTCTTGGGCTGGCCCAGCGCCTTGGCTATCCTCGCGGTGGTGCTGCCCGGACCTATGACATACGTGATTCCGGGCTCCATCGCGTCGGCGATGTACTGGCCTATCTCGTCCGCCTCGTCGGAGGCTGTCCCGGAGGAGTAGGACTGCTTCCCCGCTTGGACATGCTCGGAGTCGTCGGGCGTCATGGCGACCCCGTACAACCTCGCCCGGACGGCGCCCCCGCGGAACGACTCCTCGTCGATGTCGAGCACCTCGGCCTCCTTCACGGCCTTGGACCGCTGGTACGCCAGAAGTAGCCCCCCGAACTCCTCGGGCTTGTTGATGAACACGGCCGAATGCATCTTGACCCCCGAGGGGACCCCTATGATCGGCACCTGCGCGCCCGTCTCGGTCAGGACGTCCCGGGCCGTGCCGTCGCCCCCTACGAACGCCACCAGGTCGACCTCCCTAGACATGAAAGCGCGGACCCCGGCCCTCGTGTCCTTAGCCGATGTCACCTCATCGTGTCCGCAGACGATGTCGCATGGGATTCCCACGGCCGCGAGCGAGTCCTCGCCCATCTCCCCCTTGCAGGTGAGGAACATCACGTCGACGCCTGATTTGACGGCGCTCCTCACTGCCGCGTCCGCCCTCTCTAGGGCGCGCACGCGCGCGCCTCTGCGCACCGCCTCCCGGAGGATCTCCTCTCCGTCGGTCCCTTTCAGGCCGACGGGCCCGCCCATGCCCGCGACGGGGTTGACGACGAACCCTACCCTCAGCATCGAGAGATGGTCAGGACTTTGTGGGTAGAAGTCCTTTTTGCCCGGGAGACGGAGGCGGGGTAAGCGCGGCTGACACGAGAAATGCGTAGAATGGAGGCCAGAGGCCTCCTTGTCTGGGGTTTCCGCGGGCCTATGACGCGGCTTCCGTCGACGGCGAGACGAACTCCGCGACCTCGGATATCGAGTCGAATGTCCACGCGCAGACGGGCTCCCATGACTCAGGCCCCTCGGAGGTGTCGGCGGACACCATCAGATGGACCTTGAACTGCTCCCCGTCCTCGTACTCGTCCCTCGTCACGAAGACCTTTCCCGGGAGGTGCTTGAGCCTCCTGAGGGTCCCGGACCTCACGGGGACCGAGATCTCCCCGAGCTCGGAGCTGTCCGTCACCGTCTCGAGCTCCTCGGCGCAGGCGCCGAAGAGGTGCCGCAGCTCGTCCTCGAGGCGCACCTTCCTCATGGTGTCCCACTCGTCCTCTCCCAGGGTCGAGTACGCGAGCCAGTTCCTCATGCCTTTGACTAGGTCTGCCATGACAGCTCACCCGTCCGGAACCTCACGCCCTCCCTTCAGAAGGACCCTGGCCCGAAGCCGCCCAGCATGGGGTTGAGGTCCGCGTGTATGAGCTGCTCGGACATCTGTGGCGGCATGACAGGCGCCGGCTCCTCGTAAGTATCGGTGTATCCGACTACGTCCTCCATCAGGGTGGACACATACGAGCTCGTCTGGTTGCTGACGCTCTCGACGATCTTCATGACGCTCCTGTCCATGACCTTGAGCGCCTCGGACACGGGGAGCTCGTCCGCGAGCCCGCAGAGCTTGTTGTTGTCGAGGACGATTGTGAAGCTCGCGTGGTCTCTCAGCTTGGCGAGGCCTTCGTTGGCCGCATCGGTCCTTCCCTCGTGGTGGAACGGCATGATCGGCAGCGCGAACGAGACGGCGTTGATCTCCTTGGCGACGCTCGCGACCACGGGCGCGACGCCCGTGCCAGTGCCTCCGCCCATCCCGGCCACGACGAATATGATGTCGTAGCCCCTGATGGCCTCGCGTATGACCTCTCGGGCCTTCTCCGCGCAGTGCTCCCCGACCTCGGGGTAGCCTCCGGCGTCCTTCCCGAACGAGACGTCCTTGCCTATCAGCACCTTCCTGTGCGCGTCCACCTTCCTCAGGTGGTCCTCGTCAGTGTTGATGGCCACGGTGTCGACACGGTTGTGCTTCCAGTACATTCCGTGCACGATGTTCGAGCCGGCGCCGCCGCATCCGACGACCGCGATCGTCGGCTCTCCCAAGCTCACTCCAAGCGAGTTTATTATCTCCTCTGCCCTGTTCCCATCTTCCGCCGTCATCCCTTTCTGGCCTCCGTTCGCCGCCGCGATGGAGAGGAGACCCTCGTCGAGAGTCTCCCCCACCAGTGAAGTTTGTCGTCCTCGAACCGTCCCTATGTCTTGGGAACGACCCTGACCGCGCTCCGCTGCTGGTTCGCGTCCCGCTTCAATGTCTCCACGTGCTCCGCGTGGAGGAATTGGTGTCGGGCGCAGTCCGCGAGCGCCTCGGAGGTCGTGTTGTAGACCCCCTCGGCGACCAAGTGCGCGATCGTGTCTAGGACGAGGGGTGGCAGCTCCACCACGACCTCGTTCATCTTCTTCGTTCCCTGGGCACACCCGAGCTTCGCGTCGACGTACGCACGGATAGCCGCGCGCGCGAGTTGCGATCTGTTGGAAAACTCGTTGCTAGCGGATATGAACTCGTCTATCAGACGCAGGTCGTCCGCGTCCAAGCGAAGAGTTATCCGCTCGTTCTCCAAAGGGTCGTTCAAGTGTGCATCCCATCCCGGTCTTTAGACGCAGAAGGGACATATGTCATACGACGGTATATATAGGTTGGCAAAATGTCACATTTCGTCCGATAATGTCATATCCGGATGCTGGCCATCGCCGGGTCGGCCGCGGAAAGCCCTTCCGCGGTATGACATTCTCACGCCCTCGAGAGCTATTGTCTCACCCGGACAATGTTTATGAGGAGGACGCCGCATGCGCTCGTCCGCAGTCGGGGGGACATGCACATTGGGCAAGCACGGACGCAAGGACGACGCCGCGTATAGACGTCGCAGGGCGCTCGTGATCGTCGTCAGCCTCGGCATCGCCCTTTTCACAGCCGGGTTCCTGGTCACTGTCGCGTCTTTGTCGGGGCCGAGCTCGGCCTCGTCCCAGGACGCGGCCCTACAGGTCATAGACATGTCCGGTGTCGATTCCTCGGTGATCCTGCTTGTTGGCTTGCTGGTCAGCCTCGGTGGGGTCGTCCTCGCGACGGCCGGCCCGCTGATGTTGTTCGTCTTCGCCCAGGAGGGCGCCGGGCGAGAGGCCCGCGGGCGCGTCGAATAACCTTTTATCGCACCCGCACATTCCGTCCCCTGCTGGCTGAGATACATGACGCTTGACTTCTCCGAGATGGAGACGAAGTGGCGGAACGCCTGGTACGAGGCGAGGATAAACGAGTCCGAGCCCGAGCCAGGCAAGAAGAAGTTCTTCATGATCTTCGCTTACCCTGGCGTCACGGGGTACATGCACGTTGGGCACATGCGCGGGTACAGCGTCACCGACGCCATCGTCCGGTACAAGATGATGACCGGGCACAGGGTCCTGTTCCCCGTCGGCACGCACGCCACGGGCAACGGCGCAATCGGCTTCGCGCGCAAGGTCGAGCGGGGAGACCCCGCCACTATCGACCAGCTCCGGGCGAACGGCTGCACCGAGGAGACCATCAAGTCGCTGTCGGACCCCATGGAGGTCGTCAAGTTCTTCAGCCAGGTGTACGTGAACGATTACTGGAAGCGGTTCGGGTTCATGTCCGACTGGAGGAGGTTCACGTCGACCGTGAACCCCGATTACTCGAAGTTCATCGAGTGGCAGATGAGGAAGCTGATGTCCCTCGGCCTTCTCGTCCAGAGGCCCTACTTCGCCCCCGCCTGCGTCGAGCACGGCCCGGTCGCGATAGACGCCTCCGAGACTGACATACTCAAGGGCGGAGGCGCCGAGGTGCTCGAGTACACGTTGCTCAAGTTCGACCTCGAGGACGGGCGGAAGCTCGTGGCGGCGACGCTCAGGCCGGAGACCGTCTTCGGGCTGACCAACTTCTGGGTGAACCCGGGCGTGGAGTACGTCGACGCCCAGGTGGGCGGGGAGAAGTGGGTCGTGAGCAGGCCCGCGGCCGACAAGCTCGCGCTGCAGATGGACGGCGTGAAGGTCGTCGGGTCGGCGGACGGCAGGGCGCTCATAGGCAGGGCGTGCAAGGCGCCCTACACCGGGAAGATGATACCCATATTCCCGTCCGCGCTCTGCGACCCCAATGTCGGCACCGGTCTCGTGATGAGCGTTCCATCGGACGCCCCGGTCGACTGGATAGGGCTGGTGGAGCTGAGGCGCGACGAGGCCTCGATGCGCTCGTACGGCATATCCCCCGAGACGATCGACTCGGCCGCGCCCGTCGCCATAATAGACACCCCTGGCTGGGGTCCGCTGCCAGCGGTCGAGATCACTGCGAAGATGGGCATCGAGTCCCTGAGCGACCCCAAGATCGAGGAGGCGACCAAGGAGGTGTACAAGAGCGGCTTCCACAAGGGCGTCATGAACGCCGCTTGCGGCTCGTTCGCGGGGCAGCCGGTCGAGCGCGCGAAGGACGCCATCAGGGAGGAACTCCTGGCCAGCGGCCAGGCGGCCGTTATGTACGACCTCTCCGAGGAGGTCCTGTGCAGGTGTGGCGGGAAGGTGTATGTCCGGAAGATACCGGACCAGTGGTTCATAGACTACGCCAACCCGGGGCTCAAGGAGCGCTCCAAGGAGCACGCCTCGACGATGAACATCCTGCCGAAGGAGTATCACGACAATATCCAGAGTGTGATAGACTGGTACAGGGAGCGCGCGTCTGTCCGTCTGGGGAACTGGCTGGGCACGAGGTTCCCGTACGACCCCAAGTGGATCATCGAGGCGATCGCGGACAGCACATTGTATCCCGTATACTACGTCATATCGATGTACGCGAACCTCGGGATGGTCAAGCCGGAGAACATGACCGAGGACTTCTTCGACCACGTCCTCCTGGGCGAGGGGACGGCGGGGGAGGTGAGCGCCGCGACAGGCGTTCCCCAGGCGACCCTCGAGAAGGTGAGGGCGGAGTTCGAGTACTGGTACCCCCTGGACATAAACCTGGGCGGGAAGGAGCACATGACGGTGCATTTCCCGGTGTTCCTCATGAATCACGTAGCGATCCTGAGGCCGGAGCACTGGCCGAGGGGCATACTCGTCAACTGGTACATCACGATGAGCGGCGGGAAGATATCCAAGTCCAAGGGCGGCGCCCAGCCCATCCACGACGCCGCGGAGAGGTTCGGTGTCGACGCCCTGAGGCTGTTCTACGCCCACATCGCCTCCCTCTACGTCGACGTGGTATGGGAGGACGACCGGGTCGAGAACTACAGAGACAGGCTCGAGCGCACCTGGGCCCAGGCCCATGAGATGCTCTCCATCGACTCCGAGGAGCCCACATCCCTGGACGCGTGGCTGGACGCCAGGCTGCGGTCCCGCCTGGCCAGGCTGGACTCATACATGCGGGAGTACGACGTGCGGTCCTATGCGAACGAGGTGTACTTCGAGATACCGCAGGACCTGAGATGGTACGTGAAGCGGGGCGGGAGAAGCAGAGGCGCTGTCCGGAAAGCCGTCGAGACATGGGTCACACTCATGGCCCCCATCACGCCCCATATCGCCGAGGAGCTCTGGGAATCCATGGGCAACGAGCGGTTCGTGTCCACGAGGCAGGTCCCCGAGGGCGTCGTCACGGACGAGGTGCTCCTGGAGGAGGCCAAGGAGAAGCTCGTGGAGGGCCTCGTGGCGGATGTCTCGGAGATACTGAAGGTCACGGGCGTCAAGCCCGTGAAGCTGGTCGTGATGGTCGCCCCGGCGTGGAAGCGGGACATGCTGAGGGACGCCCTGTCCCAGCCGAAGGGGAAGCTCGACATATCCTCCATGATCAAGTCCACGATGGCGAAGGTCAAGGCGCCCGGGGCGAAGAAGGACGTGCCGTCGTACGCCAAGGAGCTCGCCTCCATGCTGGGCGCGTCGTCCGAGCAGGACCGGAAGGCCCTCGCCATCGAGGTGGACGAGCTGTCCGTCCTGAAGGGGGCCTCTCCATTCCTCAAGGGGCAGTTCGGGTGCGAGGTCGCCGTGTTCTCCGCCGACGACAAAGACCGGGAGGACCCGAAGGGCAAGGCGAAGTTCGCGAGGCCAGGCAGGCCCGCGGTGTACCTCGAGTGACGGGCCGGTCATACCGGCCCGCGCGAACGCCTAGTCGGGCAGGTGGGGCAGATGGAGGCGTCAGGTCTTCGCGTTTCACGCCGCGTACAACACCCAACTTCACACGGAACCCCCGCGTGCGAAAGGATTAAGAAGAATCTGACTACTTATCGCCATACTGGTTGTTACCATGCGCCCACTCACGATCGCGATTGCCTTGATGCTATGCGCCGCGTTCCTCATCGCCCCGTCCTCCGACGTGGAGGCCCAGGACGGCGACTCCGTCTCGATCGACACGAGCATGGTCCTGACGGCGTTGGACTCGCTGGACGGGAGCGGCACGGTGCGTTACACTTTCCAGGGCGCGGCCGCGCAGGACCTGCGACAAGCGGTCATATCGGGCTATGACTTGAGCCGCAACCTGGGACTTGAGGCGGAGGAGGCGCTCGAATTCCTCTCCGACCTGGGTGACGAGCTGGACGGCAAGATGTACTGGGGCGTGACCATACACCACCC
>JBFXGF010000074.1:0-6806 GCA_050178275.1 Thermoplasmata archaeon
CGGCCGGGAGTCCGACAAGGAGGTCACGGTGTGCGACCTCACAGGCATCGCGATCCTGGAGGTGGCCATCTCCCAGTTCGTTTACGAGAAGGCGAAGAGGTCCGGGAAGGGCTTCTTCATCGAGGTGTGATCCGTATGGGCCAATGGTTCACGGCGGTCGATGTGCTGAAGGCGAGGAGGGCCGTCTCGGGAGCGATCGAGAGGACCCCCCTGACGCACTCGAAGGGGCTGAGCGACCTCTCCGGGGCCGAGGTCTACATCAAGTGGGAGAACCTGCAGAAGACAGGTTCGTACAAGGTCCGGGGTGCGCTCTACCGTATGAGCCTCCTCTCCGAGGAGGAGAGGAGGAAAGGCGTGATCACCGCGTCCGCGGGCAACTGGGCGCTCGGGGTCGCACTCGGGGCGAAGAGCCTGGGCATCTCAGCGACCATATGCGTGCCCGCGAACACGCCCAAGGTGAAGGTGGACAAGTGCGAGGCGCTCGGGGCCGAGGTCGTGCTCCACGGGAGCTACTTCGACGAGGCCTTCGCGCACTGCCAGGAGGTCGCGCGAGGAGGCGGGAAGACGTTCGTGTCGGGTACGGACGACTTCAACGTGATGGCCGGGCACGGCACGGTCGGGCTCGAGATACTCGAGGACCTGCCCGATGTCAGCGAGATAGTCTGCCCCGTCGGGGGCGCGGGCCTGTTGTCAGGCATCGCGACCTGGGCCAAGACCGTCAACCCTTACATCAAGATAATCGGGGCGCAGTCGACGGCCGCTCGCACGCTCCACGAGTGCTTCAAGGCCAAGAGGCTGGTGGACGTGCCCGTGCCCCCAACCATATGCGAGGGCCTCGCGGGCGGCATCACGCAGCTCAACCTCGACCTGGCCCTGCACTGGCTCGACGATGTCGTGCTCGCGGAGGAGGAGCGGGTCAAGGACGCCATCATATGGCTCATGAGGAACGAACGACAGATAGCGGAGGGCTCAGGCGCCGTGGGGCCAGCGGCCATCCTGCAGGGGCGTCTAAGGCTCGAGAAGGGCGAGAAGGTCGCAGTCGTGATCTCTGGCGGGAACATCGACCTGGATAGACTCGGCATCTCATGATCGGGTGCTCAGGCCCCTGAGGCGCATCCGGCGGAAAGGTATTATCCACCCGCCGCCCAATCAAGCCATGATGGCCGAGAAGGTCAAATGCTCTAGGTGCGGCGCGTTGAACGATCCCGGGGCCGGGAGTTGTCGACGGTGTGGGACGTCTATGGCCCACGAGCATGTCCGCGAACCAGGCTCCAACGTGTGCGCGCATTGCGGGCAGCCGCTCGATAAAGGCGCTGAGGTGTGCAACGCGTGCACGCGGCCTGTACGGGACGTCGTCATGAGCAACCTCCCGAAGCATGTGGGCGAGACGGAGTGCGCCCACTGGTCCGAGAAGCCGTCGGCCCCGGGCAGGTCCGCCAGGGTGGCCATGGCCGGGATACTGATCATGATGGCGGGCGCCCTCGGCATAGGCCAGGCGGCCGTGTCCCTCGACCCTGAGCTCAGCGGTTCGCTCGCGGACGTGATCGAGGGGTTCGTGCCGGGGACCGCGGTCGTGGATGATTGGGTCGCGGAGTACATCGTGTTGCAGGCGTGGATTCTCATCGCGGGCCTGCTCGCCATCGCGGGCGGCGTGTTCGCGCTCACAGGCACAAGGTACGAGTTCGCGGTCATGGGAGGCGTGTTCGGCTTCCTCGCGATCGGTTTTCTGATGGGCGCGTTCTTCGGCCTGATCGGTCTGGCGCTTATCCTGGTCTCGAAGAAGGAGTTCCTGCCCGAGTGCTAGGGGCCGTCCGGGAGCGGCAAGAGATAAAGAGCCGCCTGTCGTTCACGTGCAACGCGGGGCTGAGCGCCCAGGAGATGTCACGATATGGACCTCACAGACAGAACCACGTTCCTTACGCTGGTCCGGACCGACCAGGACTCCGCCCGCGCGAAGCTGCTTGTCGAGAGCCTCAGGGAATTCGGAGGACCGTTGGCCGAGTCGGAGGTGTGGGTATTCGTACCCGACCCCGCGCGCTCGCCCTGGACCGGGCCCGTGGACGAGGTCACCGACGTGCACGAGCTGAGTGTCCCAGAGGTCCTGAGGGATTACCCCTTCTCGGAGAAGGTGTGCGCGTGCGCGCAGGCGGAGCGTATGGCCGCGGGGACCGCGGGGTCACTCGTGTGGATGTCTCCGGACACGCTCGTGGTCGGGCCGCCCGTTCTGTACGAGCTCGGCCTGTCCCACGACGCGGCCTTCAGGCCAGTCCACATACGTAACATCGGCCTGCCCGCGGACGCGCCCCTCGACCGATTCTGGAGCAGGGTGTGCAACGCCGCCTGGATGTCGGACATAGACCAGCTGGTCGAGTCCTTCGTGGACGGCCACGCGATCAGGGCGTACTTCAACTCGCACTCGTGCTCCGTGAACCCGACCCTGGGGCTGTTCACCGCCTGGCGCGAAGGCTTCGAGGAGCTCGTCGCGGACTCCGAGTTCCAGGAAGGCGCGTGCGGGGACGAGCTCCACAGGGTGTTCCTCCATCAGGCGGTCCTGAGCGCCCTCGTGGTCAAGTCCGTCCTCCCGGGGCGCCTGCGCATCCTTCCGGCCGAATACTCCTACCCGTACAACCTCCAGTCGTCGGTCCCTGAGGCTCGTAGGGCGAAGTATCTCGACGATCTCGTGACGGTCGTTCACGAAGGCCTGTCGGTGGACCCGGACGACTTGGACGGGATCGGCGTGCGAGAGCCCCTCCGTTCTTGGCTGACCGCGCACACTCGCTAGCCCCTGCCGACAGCGACATGGGCGGGTGCGGCGCATCGGATAAATCCAGGGAGTGTATAGGTAACGACGATGCGGATCTGGGACCTTCCCGTCGAATGCCTATGTCGAAACCACCTGCTCGCGGAGCACAGGGAACTCCACGCGGTCTGGAGCGTAATAGTGAACGACAAGCGCGGGTACTCGCGTCACCCGGAGGTGATGCGGTGGCGGGGGAAGCTCAACGCCCTGCTTGCGAGGCACGAGGAGGAGGTCAGGGAGATGGAGGCTAGGGGATACGAGCACCGCTCGCCGCTGTACGCGTCCGAAATCCCGCGTGGACATGACGGGTCCGTTCAGGACGACTTCTTGGAGTCCCGGGACGAGCAGGTTCGGAAACTGAGGCTCAAGGGCTGCGAGTGCAGCCCGCCGAGAGCGGACGAGTGATCATCGCCCGCGCCTGGACCTTGACCTGCGGCGAGGCTATCCCACGATGGCGATTAATACTCCTCAGGGTGATACGAGGCGCGGGTTCGGAGTCGTGGGATAATGGGCAGAGTGTTGTGGTACGTGGCAAGACGACTGATGATCCTGTTCCTCGGGATCATGCTGATACTGACCGCCCAGTTCGTCATATTCCGGGTACTCCCGGAGGACCCGGCTCGGTTGGCGCTTCCGCATGACCCTAGCCACTACTACGGGGATTATGGGGAAGAGGTGCTCGCGCTCTTTGAGAAACCGCTCCTCACACAGTACATAGAATTCATCGGCGACATGCTCGGCGGTGACTTCAGGTTCAGCTATATCGCGGCGTCAGATGTTGAAGACGTCATATACGACGCGGCATTGAGGACCCTGGCGCTATTCCTCGGGCTTCTGTCGATATGCCTGCCGTTGGGAATGTTGGGCGGCTACATTGTATTCAGGATGAAGACGCATGTGTCCCGACAAGCCCTCTCGATAGTGCTTCTGGCCTTGTTCTCGACCCCCGTGGTCGTGTCCTTTTGGATACTGTTGCGATACATCTTCTATGAGTGGGGTCTGCTGCAACTCCCGATCGGTGACTCCTTGGCGGCTCTCGTGGCGGTCGCAGTCGCGGCTTCCTTGACCCTGGTGGGGGCAATCGCTCTCATCGTCCGGGACGGCCTGGTGGTGTCTTACGCCGTGTCTCGTCCGGATCAGCCACGGCTCAGGGACGCCCTGTTCATAGGGATGCCGAAGATACAGTTCATCATTGCCGGATCGATGACTTACGTCCTTGCGGCGGAGGTCATGTTCGTGCGCCCGGGCCTCGGCTACTACTTCCTCAGCTCCTTTTGGAACCTGGACTACTTCCTGCTCCAAGCGACCTTCTTCCTGATGGTGGTCATGGTCTTCCTCACGAACTACGCGATTGAGACGGCCGTGACTCTGGCTAGGCCGATGCGCAGGCTGGACATGTACCTCAGGGAGGACTCGCCCGTCGCGGGCACCGCGGTCCAGGAACAATCGAGTTGTGCCGCGTCGAACGCCAGTCAGGTCAAGGGCGCGCTGTCCGGCATCGCGAGGGACTACCCCAAGAGCCCGATAGGCGTCGTATCGTTGATCGTGTTCGTCGGTTTCATCGTGTTGGCGGCCATCGGACCGATGTTCACATCCGAAGAGCAGGTGTACTGGTTTGAGCCATCTTACACGGACATGTTCCTCAACGGGGCCACCGCCCTCATCGTGGTACCCCTCATCGTCGGAGCCCTAGCGTCCATGGTCGGCATCGCGCTCGGCCTTGTCGCGGGACTGACCCGGCCCTATGCCGATGGCGTCGTGTCGGCGGCGATGCAGGCGTTGATAGCCTTCCCCGCGGTCTGTCTCGTGTTCATCCCATATGTGACTCATGGGTACGTTCATTCGTGTGTCGACATCGCGATTCCCTTGTCGCTCCCCGTCTCCGCCCTCGTCACCCTGCTGGTATGCCATGGCGTCGTCTCCTCTCGTAGAGTCACAAGCGCCTCGGTCGGACGGCTGGCGCGCTATGCCCCGGCCTTTCTGTCGTGGACCCTGAGCGGCCTCAAATATGGCATGCCCATGGCGGTCGTCGCCGGGTTCTTCTTGGACGCCATGAATATGACCCATCTCGATAGCTGGGGATACGCGTTCGACGTCGCCGCGGGCGACGGTTTCAGCACGTTCTGGAACTGGTTCGTACCGGCCCTGGCGATGTCTATCCTGGTGGGGAGCATGTTCCTCGTGTTCGACACCCTCGAGAGGGTCGTGAGGACGAGACTGGCGGCCCACCTGTGAGTCCCGCGGCCGTTCGCCGCGTCCGGCCGCCTGGGCGCGGGAGCGTCGCCCCTCAGGGCCGGCGTCGCCGCGCCCGGGACCTTCTCCTCAACGCGACGGCCAGGGCGGAGATGATTGCCGCTAGGGCGGCCGATACGGCCGCCGGGAGCAGGTACCCGTCCTCGTCATCCGCGGCCGGGACCATGGCGCTCGCCTCGTTGGAGAGCTCGCTCGTGCCCACGAAGTTCCTCGCGGCCACCCAGTAATAGTATGTCTCGCCCGCCTCGGCGGACCCATCCGTCCACTTGAGCAGGAGGTTCGAGACCGTGGCGACGGTTTCCCCGCCGTCCGTCGTGTCGCCCCTGAGAATGATGTACTCGATGATCGGTGCTCCGCCGTCATCGGACGGGGGCAGCCACATGAGGAGGACGTCGCCGTCGTCGATGTACGCCTCCAGCGATGAAGGCCTCGACGGCGCGGTCGGGTCAGGTTCAGGCTCCGGCTCAGGCTCCGGTTCGGGTTCCGGCTCCGGCGGGGGCTCGTAGGACGCCTCGAAGAGCAGGCGGTTGATGGCGGCCGCCGACGATGAGACCGCCCCGTATAGCGAGGCCATCGCGCTCGCCTCGAACGTGGGGTCGGCCCAGTCGTAGTTCGTGTCCATCCAGACGTTGGCCCTCACATCCCCCTCCCCGAAAGTGATGTCGTACGCGAGCCCGAGCGCGGCGTCGTACGCGCTCAGGTTCCCGAGGGCCAGCCCGGAGGGCAGGACGAGCGAGTCCAGCCGGTCCTCGAACTCTTCCTCGTAGTCGGCGTGGTGGACCTCGGCCCCCCAGTCGGTGTACGCCCCCATCGTGTGTCCGAACACGCCCATGTCGGCGATGTAGTGCGTCATCGCGCCCATGAAGTACGCCGCCGCGGAGAAGTTGCCGGACTCGAGGTTCGCGAGGGCGGAGTCGTACATGGCCTCCGCGCGCACCGCGCTATCGTCCTCCTGCAGGGCGCCAGAGGCGTAGTAGTAGATGTGGTGATTGACCGAGTCCCCGATGAACTCGGGGTTGTCCGGGGCCTCCGTCCCGATGAGGTAGTCGGTGTGGTAGGGGCCAGTGAGGTACGTGACGTCCTCCGTCTGGAGTGTCAGGGCCATGTCCGCGATCCAGTCATGGGTCCCGTAGTCGGGGTTATCGAGGTCCGCGGAGTAACCGCCGTTGCTCCACGCGCACGCGCCCATAGGCGCGCACGACGCGGCGACGATGGCCGCTAGAACCAGGGCCGCCACCCGACATGCACGTCTCATACGGGCCTCGGAGGGCGTCCGCCGCTAAAGGCACTTTCGCAGGGGGGTCGGCGTAAGTAGCGCGCTCACTGGACCGTGAACTGCCTCGTGTCGACCCAGTCCTGCTTGAGCATCGACCAGAAGTCGTCCGACAGATCCCTGAGGACGTACTCGTACGGCAGCCAACCGTAGCCCGCGTCGCCCCACCCCTTTCCCCAGGAGTTGCGGACCAGGAGCGCGCCCTCGGTGGGCGAGTCGCCGTCCTCGTTCCTGACCTCCAGCTTGTCGTCGTACCCGACGGCCACGACCGCGTGCCCTCCCATGACCCTGTCACTCATCGTCGGGAAGGGTATCCTGCCCGTGGCCTGAGCCTGCGAGATCGAGCTGTACACGGTGAACCCGAACATAGACGGCACCCCCGCGGCCAGGGACTTCCTCACGCTCTCCGGACCTCCACCTTGGACAGGTCCGACGGGTCGTGCCTGAAGTATCTGATGCCCCTGTAGTTGTCCGCGAACG
>JBFXGF010000075.1:0-6728 GCA_050178275.1 Thermoplasmata archaeon
GTCGACATCAGATCGACATTCATCATGTCGACGCCCATGTTGACGAAGTGAGTGTGACAGTCAATGAACCCAGGCAGGACGACCTTCCCGCCGAGGTCGTACTTGTCGCACCCCCTCGGGGCGGAGCCCTTGATGTCCGAGTCGGAACCGACGGCGATGATCTCTCCTCCGGAGACCGCTACCGCCCGCGCCACACCGATATCCGGGTCGAACGTGTACACCTTGCCGTTGTAGAAGACCGCATCAGCCCTTCTAGCTACCACTGAAACCAACTCTGTGAACTGAATGGCATCGTGGGTATTAGACTTGACTGCGCATGTCCGGGCTTCACTTCGGGCGCATGATTCTCTCGACGAGGACAGAGAACGCGTTCTCGACGTTGTACCCCGTCTTGGCCGATGTGAGCATCGCGGGGGCGTTCTGCTTCGACGCGAACGCCTCGAGGTCCTCAAGCGTGACCCGCATGTCATCCTTGAGGTCGCACTTGTTCCCTAGGAACACTATCGGTATCTCGCCCGTGGTGGACGTCATGGCCTTGATCCAGTACCTCAGTTCCCCCTGGCTCTCCTTGCTGGTGACGTCGCACACCGCAAGCGCGCCCTCCGCGCCATAGAAGTACGCCTCGCGAAGGACCTCTCTGAAGCTCGGCTGCCCCATGATATCCCACACGAGGAGCATGATCCTGAAGTTCTCGCCCGTGCGCGGGTCTTTGAAATCCATCTCTTTCTTGGTCACCTTGGTGCCAATAGTCGCGATGTACTTGTCATCGAAGACGTTCAGCACGAACCTCCGGATGAGGCTCGTCTTTCCGACTCCCACATCACCGACCAGACATATCTTGAGCTTCTTGACATCGCCACCTTCGACCAATAGCTCAACAACCCCTTGACTGCTGATGTATCGCATGAAGGCATCAAAAACGTTTGCACGCGAATGACTCGCGCGATGGCCCAGACAAGCTGCGCGCGGATTCAGTGATGCGCGATCATCGACGCGATTGGAGCGATCATCATCACATCCCGAGAGCGGAGAAGAGACAGAACCGCTAGACAAACAGCTTTACATATTCAGAAATACATATTGGTAAACAAGTAAAACCTGACGTAGTCGGGTTTAGACAGGGGAAGCCGCGTCCCAAACGAGCAAGAAGGCGGACACCCCAATAAGAACAGGAGGAAAACGCATATGTCTTGCGCAAAGGGCGGAAAGAAGACCAAGAAGAAGGCAGTCAAGAAGAAAGCAGTCAAGAAGAAGAAGAAGAAGTAAGCCTATAGGACGAGGATTTTATCTGGAGGTCGTTCCCATGCCTGCCAAAAAGAAGGCCAGCAAGTCAAAGAAGAACAAGGGATGTTGCATGGGCAAGGAGATTCGGGCCGACAGATCACGCTAATCCTCTCCGCGTGAGAGCGAGACCAGAGACTCTGTCTCGGGGACCGCCCTCACTAAACTTCTTCCATATTTACACTTCTCTGAACATACGGTTGCCCGGGCTTAACTCGGCCGCCTATGCGTGTCACGCGATCATCCTTGAGGGGATGACGCGACAACCTCGACGACGCGAGGGAGACTACAAAGGGAATTAAGGGGACCTGCCATTCCCCATCTGCATCGGAATGCCGCCGGACAGAAAACTCCTATGGGTCATCAGCTATCATCATGCGTGCAACGACGGCACATTGATGGCGCTCGTGGCCGTCCTTCCCATACTCATCGACGAGATGAGTCTCTCATACTCGGATGTCGGGATACTCGGGTTCGGGCTGCTCATCACCGTGGTCGTGCAGTTCTTCGTCGGCAAGGCCTCGGACAGACGCTTCTCGAGGTATATGCTGGAGGTCGGCGCCGCCCTGATGGCGATATCATTCCTGCTCATCCCGCTGGTTTCTGATTTCCTCGGGTTGTTCGTGGTGGTCATAGCCATGCGCGTGGGCGCGAGCTTCTATCACCCGATTGGCGTGTCATGGATCACGAAGGAGTACCAGGGCCCGTATCTCGACACGGCCCTCGGCGTCCAGAGCGGCGTTGGGAACCTCGGCGTCATCATCGCGCTGGGGACCTCAGGCTTCCTAGGCGAGTACTTCGGATGGAAGGCACCCTGCATCCTGTGGGCCTTCGTGAACCTATTAGCGGTGGCGATGGGGCTCGCCTTGACGAGGAATCACGCGCCCGTTCCCGAACGCGAGCGCAAGGCGCGCGCGGCGCCCGTGAGCTCGACGTTGAAGAAGATCGCGGGGATCGCGTTGCCTATCGCGACCGGAGGGGCGTTCTACCAAGTGACGACATACTTCGGCCCGATCAATCTCACGCAGGCCCATGGGTGGACCACAGGGGACGCCGACCTGATGTTCGCCACCTGGATAGGGATCGGGACACTCACATCGTACTTCTTCGGGAGGATAAGCGAGAGGTATGGTCGGACGAGGATCCTTAGATATGGTTACATAGCGGGATCAGTGGCCGTCTTCCTGTTGGCGTTCATGTCCTCGTGGTATCTGATACTCCCAACGCTCGTTGTCTTCGGGGCGATTTTCTTCCTCACATATCCTGCGCTTTTCGGGGTCGCGTCGAAGGCGACGGACAGTTCGGAAAGAGGCACCGCGTTCGGGATGCTCTTCGGGTTCCAGCTCGGCGGAGGGGCCGTCGTTGTGGCGGTCTGCGGAGTCATATCCGATATGTTCAATGACCCGTCATACTCGTTCATCGTCATGGGAGTTCTCGGAATCGCGTCCGTGGCCACACTCATGATGCTACAGGACGACAACGCCGGGTGATCTTCCCGGCTCACTCGAGTTTGCCCTTCCGGACCGGTAGCTTGCGGGCGGGCTCGAAATCCCTCGCGTACGGGAGCCCCTGCGCTCCGGCCTCGAACTCGGAGACGACAACGCCGAAACCCAACCTGTCGCGCCTCGTCTTCACCCACAGGACCGTCATCGCTATCCCGACCGCGATGATCCCTGTCAGATAGACCATGTCGAAGATGTTCGCGCCGCCTATGCTTAGGACCGCATAGTCCTCCCCTGGCCCCTCGAACGCCAGCATCTCCCCCAGCCTGAACACGTCGGCACCCACCAGGGTGCCGAGTACACCAGACACATACGCCAATGGCGCCGCTTTCCGGATATCGACCCAGAACACTGAGATGGAATACAACCCCGCGGCCAGGGCGGGGACGAAGGCCATTGGGATCTCCGCCACTATGCCGACCCCTTCCTCGGCCCTCGTGACGATATAGGCGAGGTAGGCGACGACCGCGACGCCTATAAGTCCCTCGGCAACCCCGACACGTCCACTCCTGAAGAACTTCACGCACAGTAGTATGGGTATGATGGCGCCTCCGACGCTCAGCCCGACCCACCATCCACCGTACGGGAACACGGGTATCGTCACCCATCCGAGCATGAGCGTCAGCAAGAGTATGGTGGAGGTCTCGGATTCCGTGAACCCTACCGTCACCAGAACCTTCCGGATAGAGGCCACGTACAGGTAGATGAAGAGCAGGAAGGCCCCCAGTACCCCAAGTATCACCAATGACTCCGAGAGTTCCACCATTTCACCCCCGACAACCGCTTTCGGGAATAAAACATGTCCCCGCGACTCCGCCTCGGCCACCCGCTAAAGCGACTTGCGCCCGTCGCGGGCGCGCGCGCCGAGCACGCCCTGGCCTGATGATTGTGGGCGCCTCCGCGAAAAGCCATATATCTGTGGACGGCATCAGTCCAGACAGACGATCTCAGGGATGGGACATGGCAGACGCATACTCGGTTGCGTACGTCGCACTCGCCATAATCGGCTTCGTCGTGCTCAATCAAGGAGCCAAGTTCATCACCGATAATGCCGTGGTTGTCTCCAGGAATTTCGGCATCAGCCGCTTCGTGATCGGGATGCTGGTCGTGTCCACACTGGCCGCTATGCCGGAGGTCATGGTCTCGATAATCGCGCTCAGCGAGGGCGCCGAGCAGATAGCCTTGGGGAACGGGCTGGCGTCGAACGTGGTCACGATCGCGTTCGTGATAGGCCTCACGGCGATAATCGTCCCCCTGAAGGTCACGCGCGAGATGATCATGCGGGACGCCGTCTTCCTCATGACGGTGACAGTCGTCGCATCGGTCCTCCTTCTCGACGGCGGCCTAGACATGCTCGAGGGTGTCGCGCTGATGATACTGTTCGTGCCGTACACCATGAACCTCCTGCTGGTCAAGCGGACATCGAGCGCGAAGGAGATAGCGGACACGATGGAGGACGTCAAGATACAGCTGCAGCTCATGGGGAACATCTTCGGCAGGAAGATCGAGATACGCGCGGGCATCCAGTGGCTTCTCTTCGGGATACTCTGGACCGTGTTGGGCGCCGAATTCGTCGTCAGGAGCATCATGGGCATGACGGACAACTTCGGCCTGGACCCCTGGCTCGTAGGTATAACGATCGCCGCCCTGGGCACCACGCTCCCGGACATAGCCGCGTCCTACCACGCCGCGAGGAGGGGCTTCGGCGACCTCGCGCTCGGGGAGGGAATAGGCGCCAACATAGTCACCGTTCTCCTCACGCTGGGCCTCATGGGCATCATCCGGCCGATGGAGTTCGACGTCTCCAGGATCCTGCCGCTCGTGGTCGTGCTCAACCTCTCCACCGCACTCGTGCTCGTGTTCATGACCAGGGGAATGCGTATAAGTCAGGTCGGCGGAATCGTCCTCATGAGCACCTACTTCGGCATGGTCCTGTCCGTCGTCCTGCTCTCGGTCCTATGATGGCAGCGCTCGGCTTATGTACTGATTACTCAGTTACCAGCCTCCGAGGTTGGCGGTCAGGATGTCGAAGCAGCTGATCACTGGACTGGACGACGGGGATGTGGCCGGGTATGTCTTCCTCTGCGGCGAGCCAGAGAGGGTTCCGAAGATCGCGGCGAGGCTCACCGGCGCGAGGAAGGTCACGCAGGTCAGGGAGTACACGGTCTACGAAGGGGTCTTGGACGGGACGAAGGTCACGGTCGCCTCCACAGGCATAGGCGGCCCATCGACGGCCATCCTCCTGGAGGAGCTCTCCAACCTCGGCGCGCACACGTTCATCAGGATAGGCACTAGCGGCGGGATAGCCGATGGACTCGAGAAGGGGGACTTCGTCATCGCGTCCGGGGCCGTCCGCGCCGACGGGACCAGCAGGAGCTACGCGTGGCCGGAGTTCCCAGCGCTCGCCAGCCACGAGGTCGTCACGGCCCTTGTGGACAGCGCCGTAAGGGCCGGCCTCAGGTACGATGTCGGCGTGTGTTTCTCGGTTGACGGGTTCTACAGCGAGAACAAGGTCCTGAAGGACGGCAAGGTCGCGCCCATGTCCCAGTCCGCGTACATGCCATCGTTCATGCTGGACAGGCTCGCGGACGTCAAGGCGATGGGCGTCAAGAACATCGAGATGGAGAACGGGACCGTGTTCACGCTCAGCACCCTCTGGGGACTCAGGGCGGGCGCCATCTGCACGATATCGGACGTGGTGCCGTGGCACCCGACCGAGAAGATCCTGGACTTTGAGGGGAACATGCTAGACTGCATCGACGTCGCGGTCGAGGCCATGCGCACGCTCATGTCATGGGACAAGGGCAGAAAGGGCAAGCACTTCGCCCCATCGCAGCTCTGACCCGGCTATCTCCGGGCCTTCGAGCCCGTCTTCTTCCTCGCCGACTGTCTTGGCTCGGGGGCGCTCGGCCTAGCCTCATCCAGCTTCGAGAATGGTTCCGGCCAATCGACCGAGTGGATGCTCGGCGAGCCCTCCCTGTCCCTGAAATACTGCTGGTAGAACTCCTCGGCCACGTTCGGGATCACGGGCGCGACCAGCTTCAGCAGGCCGAGCCCGGTCGACCACATCACGTGCCATGACGCCTCGTCCTTGGCGTCCAAGCGCTTGCCCTCGGTCGAGAGGTATCCGGCGGACACGTCGTTGGCTATGAACTCCTCGACGAGCCTCAACGCGTCCACTGGCTTGCTGTCCTGTATGCACTCCTCGACCCTCAACGCGGTCGAGACGAACGAGTCTATCAGCACCCGGTCTGGCTCCTTCAGGACCAGCAGCTCGGTTATCGGCTTCACCTTAATGCGCTTGGTCACGTACTCCTCGAGGCTCCAAAGCTGCTTCCAGAGCCTTGTCTCCTGGCGCCTCAGGTCCAGCAACGCCCTCGCGTCGGAGTACTCCCTCGACTGGACAGCGGTGGCCAGGTTCCTTATCGAGTCTTGTATCGAGTCGACCTGCACGCCGCTCCTGCTCAGCGCGGGGGTGAGCTTCAGGACATCCTTGATGTACCCGCGCAGGTGGCTGTGCCACTCGAGCCTGTCCTCGAGCAGGTCCTTGGCCATCATCATGTTGGTCATGGCCTGGTCGAACCGGCCCTCCTTGTAGGCCCCGATCGAGTCCACCACGAGTTCCTCCACGTCCTGGCAGAAGACCGTGGCCTTTCTCGCCTGGGCCACGAGGTCCTTCACCGCCCTGTAGGTCGTGAGGAGGTTCATGCTGTTGAAGTTCCTCTGTTCGAGCACACTCGCCGCGGCGTCGGAGACCGACTTGTCACGGCTGAACACGCATTCGACGAGGGCGAGCTCGCCGGCCTCGGACTGCGTCAGGCGACCGATGCTCGCGCGCACCAGCTCCCTGACCTTGGGGTTGTCGACGTCGTGGTGCTTGAGCAGGACGGGGACAATCGCGAGCGGGTTCTTCCTCCCGTGCTCCTCGATACGGTCCACCATCTT
>JBFXGF010000076.1:0-6473 GCA_050178275.1 Thermoplasmata archaeon
CCTCCCGACGGGCTGACGAGGTCCGCAACGTGGCTGCCTGACGGCAGGAGGATGGCGATGATCAACGGCTCGTCCGTCAGGCCCGAGGAGCTGTTCATCTCCAGGGGCCCGAGGCCAGCCAAGGTCACGTCCTTCCAGAGGAGGCCCCTGCCGCGTGGATGGCTGATAGGGCCGCGCCTGATACGGTACAAGTCGTTCGATGGCAGGAGGATCTCGGCGCTCCTCTTCGAGCCGAGGGACAAGAGCCGCAGGGCGGGCATCGTCATGCCCCATGGCGGCCCCGAGATGCAGAGCCTGGACTGCTGGGACCAGATCATACAGATGCTCCTGATGAAGGGATTCTACGTCATCGCGCCGAACTACAGGGGGTCGACCGGATACGGAAGGGAGTTCCTGCACCTCCACGACAAGGACATGGGCGGAGGGGACCTGATGGACACCGTCTTCTCGGGGAGGCACCTGGTGGAAAAGGGCATGGTCGACGAGGACCGGCTCGGCATCTGGGGAGTGAGCTACGGAGGGTACCTGACGATGCTGTCCCTGGTGAAGGCGCCTGACCTGTGGGCCGCTGGTGTGTCCATCGTGGGGTTCTTCGACTGGGAGACTGAGATGGCCACTGAGCGGGGCTTCCTGAAGGCCTACGACCTGAAGAAGATGGGGGACCCGGTGAAGGACAGGGATTTCTTCAGGGAGCGGTCCCCGGCGTACTTCCTGGACAGACTGAGCGCGCCCCTGATGATGACCGCGTCCGCCAGGGATGTGCGGTGCCCACCGACGGAGTCGAGGGCGGTCGTCGAGAAGTTGAAGGACATGGGCAAGCGGTTCGAGTATCACGAGTACCCGGACGAGGGGCACTGGCCGAGGAAGAGGAAGAACCTGATAGACCTGCTCACGAGGACCACGAGGTTCCTGGACGAGAACATCCCCGGATGAGCCTCATGACCTCTTGTAGTACGGGTTCGTGAGGTCCTCGAAGCACGCGAGTGCCGCCGCGGCGCCCCCGTGCACCGCGGCCACGATCTGCCTGATGCCTCCGGACAGGTCGCCGGCGGCGTACACGTACTGGACGTTCGTCCTGAAGGTCTTGTCCACGACCACGAAACCGCCTTGGTCCATCTCCAGGCCGAGCTCGCCCGCGAGCTGGTTGCTGGGCACCTCGCCGACCGCGACGAACACGCCGTCCACCGGTTTGGTCTCCACCTTCCCGGTCTTCAGGTCCCTCAACTTGACCGCGGTGACCGCGTCCCCGCCGACTATCTCATCGACGACCGTGTCCGTCAGGAGCGGTATCTTCCGCTCGGCGACGCTCTCCTGGAGGTGCTTGTCTGCCCTGAAGGAATCGCGCCTGTGGACTATGGTGACCTTGCACTCTATGGAGTGCAAATAGAGCGCGTCCGTGAGCGCGGTGTTGCCGCCGCCGACGACTATCACCTCTCGCTTCTTGTAGAAGAAGCCGTCGCAGGTGGCGCAGTAGCTGACCCCGCGCCCGGTCATGCCCTCCTCGCCCTTGACGCCGAGCTTCCTGTGGGTGGAACCGGTGGTGAGTATCAACGCTCGCGAGCGGTACTTGGCCGACGTTGTAGAGACCTCGAACCTCTCCCCGCTCCTGACACGGACGACCTCCTCGCCCTCGTGGATCTCCACGTACCTCCGGGCGTGCTCGGCCATGTTGTCCATGAGTTTCATGCCAGGAATCTCGGGGAACCCTGGATAGTTCTCGATCATCGGGCTGGTGAGGACCTGCCCGCCAGGGACGCCCTTCTCGAGTATGACGCAGCTCAAGCCCGCTCGACGGGCGTATATGCCGGCGGCGAGGCCGGCTGGGCCCGCGCCGATTATCAGCGCGTCGAGCTCGTGGGAGCCGTCATCGGATGGAGCCGATGATATTCCTTCTATTGTCATCGGCTGACCGAATCACCTGGGGATTATATGACCATTCCCGGAAGGATGCGGGGCGCGGCGCGACATCGGCGCCGCGTGCCCGGGCATCGCAAAAGGAGAAATAGTATTCCCGCCGCTTCTCCCAGACAAGGGTTTGCGATACCTGCCCGAGGCTTCGGCGTGGCTCGGACCGCGGAACCCGGTGTGTCCAATCATGAACACGGAGACCATCACAGCGTTCCTGGCAATAGGGGCAATCATATTCCTGGGGTTCTTCGGGAATGCGATATTCACCAAGTTCCGGATACCGGATGTCCTGATACTCATATTGCTGGGCGTCGTGATAGGCCCGGACATCCTGGGCGAGAGGTTCAACCTGGTCACGTACGAGGCGCTGGCCGCCATCGACAACTTCAAGGAGATATTCCTGTCGGCGGCCCTCGTGATCATCCTCTTCGACGCGGGCCTGTCCCTGGACATACGTTCTGTCCTGGAATCGATGCGGCTGACCGCGCTCATGTCCGTGAGCGCCTTCCTCGGGACATTCATCTCGGTCGGGGTCGTGCTCCATCTCATCATGGAGATGGACCTCCTGCTGAGCCTGACGCTCGGGGCCATCATCGGAGGGACCAGCGGGGCGATAGTCATCCCCATAGTCTCCAAGATGCGCATCCGCCCGCAGACCAAGGCAATGCTGATCACAGAGAGCATCGTGACCGACGTCCTGGTCATCGTGGTCTCTCTGACGATGCTCACCGTCATAATGACCGGCGAGCTGAACCTGACCTCGGTGACTGTGGACCTCACGAGCAAGTTCCTCGTTGGGGCGGTGGTCGGGTTCCTTGTCGGCGTCGGCTGGCTGTTCGTCCTCCAGAGGATGCATAACCAGCCACTGTGCTACATGATCACGCTCGCGGCGCTGCTGGTGGTCGCTGGGGTAGTCGAGCTGCCCCCGATCAGCAGCTCCGGGGCCGTCGCCGCGCTGACCTTCGGGCTCGCCATCGGGAACAAGCAGTTCATCAAGAGGAGGCTGACCTCCCTCTCCTTGAATTCGTTCTCCAACCTCCAGATACAGCAGTTCCACACGGAGATAACCTTCTTCGTCAGGACCTTCTTCTTCGTCTACCTCGGGCTGTTCTTCAGGTTCAGCACGTTCACCGAGGTGCACCTGGTGACGGGCCTCCTGATCATAAGCATGATAGTTCTCATCAGGTGGATCACCTCGATGGCGGCCTGGAAGCTGGGCGACCTGGACATCGAGGACGCCGAGACGGTGTTCGCGAGCATGCCCAGGGGGCTCGCCGCCGCCGTGCTCGCGACCTTGCCCGCGGTGATGCTTGCGGGATACACGTCGATATGGTCCGAGGGCCTGGGGGCGCTGTTCCTGAACACCACGCTGATAGTCATACTCGGCACGACCGGGATCGCGACCGTGCTCAGCTTCGTGACGGAGAAGGGCATCGACAGGAGACAACGGCTCGCCCTGAGGAGACGCCTCACACAAGAATGACGGGGTCGGCGATCTAGCGGGCCTATTCAGGTCCCGGCTGTCATCGCCTGGAGAACGCTCCCTTGCCCGGGAACACCGCGCGCTTCCCGAGCTCCTCCTCTATCCTGATTAGGCGGTTGTACTTGGCCGTGCGCTCGCCCCTGGAGGGGGCGCCCGTCTTGATCTGGCCCGCGTTCGTGGCGACGCTGATGTCGCTGATGGTGGTGTCCTCCGTCTCTCCGGACCTGTGCGAGACGACGCAGGCGTAGCCCGACTTGCCCGCGAACCGCATCGTGTCGAGCGTCTCCGTGAGCGTGCCTATCTGGTTGACCTTCACGAGGATGGCGTTCGCGACCCCGCCCCGGACGCCTTCCTGCAGGATCCTCCTGTTCGTCACGAACACGTCGTCCCCCACAAGCTGTACCTTGCGGCCGAGCCTGGCCGTGACCGCCCGCCATCCCTCCCAGTCCAGCTCGGACATCGGGTCCTCTATCGAGACGATCGGGTATGACTCGACCAGCTCCGCGTACAGGTCCACGATCTCCTCCGAGGACAGACGCTCCATCGTGCCCTTCTTGAACACATACCCCGAGCCGTCGTAGAACTCGCTCGCGGCGACGTCCATCGCCAGGAGCACGTCCTTGCCCGGTCTCAACCCGGCCGCCTCGACCGCGGAGACGATCAGGTCCAGGGCCTGCTGGTTCGACCCTAGCCTGGGGGCGAACCCGCCCTCGTCCCCGACCGACGTGCTGAGCTTCTCGTCCTTGAGCAGGGACTTGAGCGAATGGAAGACCTCCGCCCCCCGCCTCACGGACTCACTCAGGCTCTTGCCCAACGGGACGACCATGAACTCCTGGAAGTCGAGGTTGTTGTCCGCGTGCGCGCCCCCGTTCAGTATGTTCATCATGGGCACTGGAAGCGTCCTCGCCCTCGGCCCGCCCAAGTACCTGTACAGCGGGACGCCCTCGTCCAACGCCGCCGCGTGCGCGACCGCCAGGGAGACCCCGAGGACCGCGTTTGCGCCCATCCGGGACTTGTTGTGCGTGCCGTCGATGTCGAGGAGGAGCGCGTCTATCCCCTTCTGGTCCGACGGGTCGGAGCCCTTCAGCTTCGGGGCGATCGACCTGTTCACGTTCCTGACGGCCTTCTGGACGCCCCTGCCCATGAACCTTGAGCTGTCGCCGTCCCTGAGCTCGACGGCCTCCTTGGTGCCCGTCGACGCGCCTGAGGGGACGGCCGCGCGGCCGACCACGCCGCTGGACAGGACGACATCCACCTCGACTGTGGGGTTGCCCCTGGAGTCGAGTATCTCCCTCGCCCTCACGACCGTGATCTTCGACATCTTATCAGTACGATGAACAACGAATCACGATAAAAACAGATTGGATGAACCCGACGACCTTCGGCCGGCGCGCTGGGAAGGTTTAATAACGGCGCCCCCAGCTGACAATACCGGCATGAGCGAGTTCGAGCTCTTGGACCCCAGGCTCGTCGAGTTCCTTCAGGGGCAGGACATCGTCGAGCCCACGGGCCCCCAGAAGAAGGCGATACCGTCCATCCTCTCCGGAAAGCACCTGCTCCTGGTGGCCCCGACGGGTATCGGGAAGACGGAGGCGGCGATGCTGCCCATACTGACGATGCTCGCCAGGGAGACCGGCCCGGGGATCAAGTGCCTGTACGTGACCCCTCTGAGGGCGCTCAACAGGGACCTGCTCAAGCGCCTGAAGGAGATGGGCGCGTCCGTCGAGGTCAAGGTCGCCGTCCGGCACGGCGACACGCCACAGTCCGAGAGGACCGCGCAGTCGAAGTCGCCCCCCGATGTCATGATCACCACGCCTGAGACCCTGCAATTGCTATTCACGGGGAGGAACCTCAGGAGACACCTGGCGAACGTGCGCCACGTGGTCATAGACGAGTTACACGAGCTCGCCGAGGATGAGCGGGGGGCGCAGCTCGCCGTCGGGCTGGAGAGGCTTGTGGGCGTGGCCGGTGAGTTCCAGAGGATAGGGCTCTCGGCCACCGTAGGGTCCGTGGACGAGGTGTCCGGGTTCCTCTCCGGCACCGGGAGGGATGTCCCCAGCCTCAAGGTCTCAGCGGCGAAGGAGATGGCCATATCAGTCGAGAGCCCGCAGGCGGGGCAAGGGGACAAGGCTCTCGCGACCCGCCTCCAGACGGATGAGAAGCATGTCGCGGCGATGAGGAGGTGCCGGGAACTCATCGAGGGGCACAACTCGACCCTGTTCTTCGTGAACACGAGGGACTACGCGGAGGCGCTGGGCGTGCGCTACCACCTGTGGGACGAGGAGTTCAGCGTAGGCGTCCACCACGGCTCGCTCTCGAAGGAGATCAGGGTGCAGATGGAGGACGACTTCAAGGAGCAGCGGCTGAAGGCGCTGATATGCACCTCCTCGCTCGAGCTGGGCATAGACGTCGGCTCGGCGGACTTCACGATCCAGTTCAACTCGCCGAGGCAGGTCACGAGGATAATACAGCGTGTCGGCAGGGCCGGGCACAAGCACTACGAGACCTCCACGGGGAGCATCATCACCACGACGCCGGCGGAGACCGCGGAGAGCCTCGTGATAGCCCGCAGGGCCATGCTCGAGGAGCTGGAGAGGTACCGTATCCGTGAGAACCCGCTCGGGGTGCTCGCGAACCAGCTCGTCGCCATGACCCTGACCGAGCCGAGCGTCGACAAGGAGTGGGCGTACGCGGTCATCAGGCGCGCGTACCCGTTCAGGAGCCTGCTCAGGGCGGACTTCGACGAGGTGCTAAGGATCCTGGCCGAGCTGCACATACTGTGGAACGACGAGGCGGTCTTCAGGAAGAAGACCAGCGGCATGAGGCACTTCTTCGACAACATCTCGATGATCCCCGACGAGAGGACCTACAGGATAAGGGACGTGTCCTCGAGGCGCGTGATAGGGACATTGGACGAGAGCTTCGTCGCCTCGTACGCGGAGCCCTACGCGACGTTCGTGGCCCGAGGAAGGACTTGGCGCGTGATAGAGGTCGGGTAGGACGAGGTCATGGTCGAGCAGGTCCGGGAGATCGGCGCGACTCCCTCCTGGATAGGCGAGGAGATACCCGTCCCCTACGAGGT
>JBFXGF010000077.1:0-6470 GCA_050178275.1 Thermoplasmata archaeon
TATCTTCGCGGCCTTCACGGTGTTCTTCATGAGCATCGTGATGGTCATCGGGCCGACCCCGCCCGGGACTGGCGTGATGGCCTTGGCCTTCTCCTTGACGCTCTCGAAATCCACGTCGCCCACGAGCCTCGTGCCGTTTTTGGCGGACGGGTCGCTAATCCTGTTGACGCCGACGTCTATCACGACGACGCCGTCCTTGACCATGTCAGCCTTGACGAAGTTGGGCACGCCCATGGCGGCGATCAGGATATCCGCCTGCCTCGAGAAACTTGGCAGGTCCCGCGTGCGCGAGTGGCATATCGTGACCGTCGCGTCGGCGCCCGGTGCCTTCTGGAGCAATATGTTCGTGATGGGCTTGCCCACGATGTTGCTCCTGCCGAGCACCACCACATGCTTGCCCTTGGGGTCGTTGCCGCTCCTCACCAGCAGCTCCTGGATGCCGGCCGGGGTGCACGGGAGGTAGGACTCCGCGCCGACGACCATCTTGCCGACGTTCGTCGGGTGGAAGCCGTCCACGTCCTTGCCGGGGTCGATCCTCACGAGCACCTTCTCCTCGCTGATGTGCTTCGGGAGTGGCAGCTGGACGAGTATGCCGTCGAACTTCTCGTCCGCGTTGTACTTGTCGATGAGCGAGAGCAGTTCCGACTCCTCGGTCTCCGCGGGGAGCCTGATGGTCTCCGAATGGATGCCCAGCTCCTGGCAGGCCTCGCCCTTCTTCCGGACATACACCTGGGACGCTGGGTCCTCGCCCACGATGATGACGACCAGCCCGGGAGTGACGCCCCCGGACTTCATCCTCGTGACCTCTTCCTTGAGCTCCGCCCTGATGCTCTTCGCGACCTCGTTCCCGCTGATAACCTGAGCCGACATTCCCAACGCCTCCAGGGACGGGATGCACGCGATTTACTTAAGGTTTGGTGATGGCCCGGCGGGCAGGATAGATATCTCCTCGCGACCCTGGGGATTTTTCCGAAAGGCTTTATTATAAAGTCATTATACGGGTTCAAAAGGGGGCTCAAAAATGGCCATGAAGCCAGACATCGAAATAGCTCAGGAGGCGAAGGTACAGCACATCGAGAAGATCGCGGAGAAGGTCGGCCTGAACCGCGACGACCTGGAGTTCTACGGGAAGTACAAGGCGAAGGTCCCCCTCGAGGTGCTGAAGAGATTCGACACGAACAAGGACGGGAAGCTCATCCTGGTGACCGCGATCACGGCCACCAAGGCTGGGGAGGGCAAGACCGTCACGTCCATCGGCTTGTGCCAAGGCATGGGCAAGCTGGGGAAGAAGGTCATGTTGTCGCTCAGGGAGCCATCCCTCGGGCCAACGTTCGGCATCAAGGGCGGCGCGACCGGCGGAGGCTACTCCCAGGTCTACCCGATGTGGGACATCGACCTCCACTTCACGGGCGACATACACGCGGTCGGCACGGCCCACAACCTGCTGAGCGCGCTTGTCGAGAACCATGTCACCAAGAAGAACCCGCTCAACATCGACCCGACCAGGATAGTCCTCGGGAAGGTCATGGACATGAACGCCAGGGAGCTGAGGCAGATCGTCGTGGGCCTCGGCGGAAGGTCCGAGGGCGGAGTCCCACACGAGAGCAGGTTCGACATCACTGTCGCGAGCGAGATCATGGCTATCCTAGCCCTCACGAAGGACCTGAAGGACCTCAGGGAGAGGCTCGGGAAGGTCGTCGTCGGCTACACCTACGACAAGGAACCCGTGTACGCGAGCCAGCTGAAGGGGGTCGGCGCGATGTGTCTCCTGCTCAAGGACGCCATCATGCCCAACCTGGTGCAGACGCTCGAGGGCCAGCCCGCGTTCATCCACGGGGCGCCCTTCGCGAACATCGCCCACGGCAACAGCTCGATCATAGCGACCAAGTACGCGCTGAAGATGGCTGACTATGTCATCACGGAGGGAGGCTTCGCGGCCGACCTGGGCGCCGAGAAGTTCTACGACATCGTCTGCAGGACTGGCGGGTTCAAGCCGGACTGCACGGTCCTCGTCGCATCGATCCGGGCGCTCAAGATGCACGGCGGCATGACCGATGAGGAGCTGAACGCCATCCTGAAGAAGAATGTCCCGACCAAGGAGGAGGAGAAGAAGCACCTCGAGTACCTCGAGAAGGGCTTCGCGAACCTCGACAAGCACATCGAGAACATGAACAAGTTCGGCGTGCCGACGGTCGTGGCCATCAACAGGTTCCCGACGGACACGGACGCCGAGCTCAAGCTGACGGCCGAGCACTGCGAGAAGGTCGGTGCCAGGTTCGCCAAGTCCGAGGTCTTCGCCAAGGGCGGCGAGGGCGGCGTCGAGCTCGCGAAGGCCGTGCTCGAGTCCCTCGAGAAGGAGAAGGCGGACTTCAAGCTGCTCTACGACGTGAACCTGCCGATAAGGAAGAAGATCGAGATCCTCGCGAAGGAGATCTACGGGGCGCAGGGAGTCGTCTACACGGGCACCGCCCCCGCGGACATCGCGGCCATAGAGAAGGCCGGGAACGACAAGCAGCCTCTGTGCATGGCGAAGACCCAGCACTCCCTGACGGACGACCCCGCGAAGAAGGGCGCCCCGAAGGATTGGGTCCTGACCGTGAGAGAGGTCAGGTTGAGCAACGGCGCTGGGTTCATCGTGCCACTGACGGGCAAGATGATGACCATCCCGGGGCTGCCTACCGCGCCCGCGGCCGAGAGGATCAACATAGACGACAAGGGCTACATAACCGGCCTGAACTGAGCCCGGTCGCGTCCTGGGACGGCGATGCCGTCCCCGGCTGAAACCTCTTGCCATCATCTCCCAGCGTAAGTCTTTATTGAGCCGCTGGGCATCAGTCCCTCGGGCCACGCCCGACAAGGAGGGGGAAAGGTGACAAACGGAGTACTCATAATCGGAGGGGGGCCCGCGGGGCTTACCGCGGCCAAGTCCCTCGCGGACAGGAGTGCGAACGTCGTTCTCGTCGAGAGGTCCGAATCCCTCGGCGGCATGGCCAGGGAGCTCACGTGCAAGGGCCTTGTGGAGTGCAGGAGCTGTGGCGCGTGCCTCGCGGTGGACCGGGCCAGTGAGATACTCAAAGAGCCTTCAGTCGAGGTGCTCCTGCTGTCCGAGGTCGTCTCGGTGAAGAAGGGCGACGCCGGGTACGAGGCGAAGGTGAAGGTCTCCCCCAGGTACGTCACGGACGACTGCATCGGCTGCGGCAAGTGCGTCGAAGTGTGCCCCGTCGATGGCAAGGCGATATCCCCGCCCAAGGGCACTGGCCAGCCCAGGACATACTGGATCGACAGGAAGAAGTGCCTCCATTTCAAGAAGGGCGAGTGCACGAAGTGCGCGGACGTCTGTCCCGCGAAGGCGATAAACTTCGAGGACAGAGCCACGAACGTGACCAGGAAGGTGTCGGCCATCGTGTACGCGACCGGCATCGAGCCCGTGGACGCGTGCGAGGTCGGCAGGCTCGGGTGCGGAACGCTGGACGACGTCGTGTCCACCGTGGACGCCGAGAAGATGCTCAACGAGACGGGCCGACTGACCAGGCCCTCCGACGGGGCCCCGCCGAAGAAGGTCGCGGTCATCCAATGCGTTGGTTCCAGGTCCGTCAAGAACGGCGTGGACTACTGCTCCAAGTTCTGCTGCAAGTACGCGACGAAGATATCGCAGCTCATCATGGACACCGACCCCGAGGTGAGCCTGGATTTCTACTTCATGGACCTCAGGACGCTCTACGAGCCCCAGGACGAGTTCAAGAGGTGGGCGAAGGACAAGAAGACCGTCAGGCTCATCAGGAGCATGCCAGCCACCGTGCAGGCAGGGAAGGACGGCAAGCTGGTGGTCAGCGCCTCGACGGAGACCGACACCGAGGTCCAGGAGAACGAGTACGACCTCGTGCTGCTCTCTGTCGGCATGAGGCCCCAGGGCGCCTCCACGGAGCTCGCGGGCTCGCTGGGCATCTCGGCCGACGAGAGAGGCTTCGCCAGGGCTGACGCGGGCCTCGAGGCGAAAGGGATCCACGTGGTCGGAGCGGTCTCCGAGCCCATGGACATCGAGGAGTCCGCCGTCAAAGCGGCCTCCGCGGCGACCAGGGTGGTCCTCAGCAAGGGGGTGGGCAAGTGAAGGCCAGGGTACAGGTGGTCGCGTGCAGGAGCTGCACCGAGATGCCTCCGCTCCTCGATATGGAACAGCTTCTGAACGTCGTCTCCAGGAGGGAGCTGGTCGTGTCCGCCATGCTCGTCGACCGCGTCTGCGACTCCAAGAGTATCAGGGAGATCGTGGCGGAGGCACGGGAGAGAGAAGCGGACAGGGCAATGATCCTAGCGTGTCAGAAGAAGGACGTCAATCCCAGCCTGCTCTCGGCGTACAAGAGGTCGGGCATCAACGAGTTCCTCGTGGAGTACGTCGACCTCAGGGACGAGGTCGTACTGCCGCACCTGAACGACAAAGAGAGGGGACAGGGGAAGGCCGAGGCAAAAGCCTTGGCGGGGCTCGCGCGGCTGGTCATGCTCGAACCGCTGGAGAGATTCAGTGAGAAGATGAGGACGAAGAACGTCGTGGTCCTTGGCGGAGGCGCCTCCGGGCGAAGGGCCGCGGGGTCGCGGCTTCCCAGGGCGCGCACACAATCATCATCGAGAAGTCAGGTAGGAGCTTCAAGGCCCCTGGAGTGTTGATGCCCAGCTCCAGCCTCCTCGCGGCGAGCGGGTACGGCGGCAACTTCGTGCTGACCATCAAGGCGGGGGAGAAGGTCGAGAAGCTGGAGTGCGCCGCGGTGGTGGTCGCCACAGGCGGTGGCTGGACCGAACTCAAGGGCCCGCTTGCGAAGGCCTGCAGGTCCTCGATGCCGCTCTACGCGCTCAACGAGCAGTTCCAGGGAGGGGCCGCGCTCAAGGGCCCGGTCGTCATCGTCGACACGCCAGACCCATCCGGCAAGGGACTGATGGTCCAGGACTTCGCGTGGGACGAGACGCTCGCGCTCGCGGCGGACATCAAGAGGAAGCAACCCCTCGAGCAGGTGTTCGTGATCTTCCAGGAGATGCGCGCGTTCGGCCTCTCGGAGCTGGCGTACAAGGAAGCCGCTGACCTCGGTGTCAGGTTCGTCAGGTACGACAGGTCGGGCGGGCCGAAGATCGACCCCAAGGAGCCGACCAAGCTGACGGTGAAGGACCTCGCGCAGGGCGAGGTCATCAGCATCCCATTCGGCACCCTCGCGTTCGCCGCGATACCGGCGAACAAGGACAACATGGGGATCGCGGACGCGCTGAGGATCCCGATGTCGCCTGAAGGAGGAGTGAGGAGAGGCAGCATCCAGAGAGGTCCCGTGAGCACGCCGCGGCCTGGCGTGTTCGTGTGCGGGTCCGCGATGTTCCCCAAGGGCGCGGACGCGGCCAAGGCAGAAGGGGAGGCCGCTGGCATCCTCGCCGGCGAGTTCGCGATGAGAGGGGTCATCGAGTACGGCGGGATCGTCGCCGTCGTTGACCAGGAGAAGTGCTCGGCGTGCCTCACCTGCGTGAGGACCTGCCCGTTCGACGCGCCGTTCATAGGCGCCGCGGGGAAGGCCGAGATACGTGTCCAGGCCTGCCAGGGCTGCGGCATGTGCGCGGGCATCTGCCCGAGCAAGGCAATCGAGCTCAGGGGATTCACGGACGACCAGGTCGCGCAGGAGACGCGCGCGATGCTCGGAGGTGATTTCTGATGTCGGAGAGGAAGCCGAAGGTCGTCGGGTTCTGCTGCGAGAGGCACGGATGGGACTCCGCCGTGCTCGCCGCGAGGTCCGGCAAGATCTATGACGCGAGCGTCAGGATAATCAAGGTCCCGTGCGCGGGCAGGGTCGACGGCATCCACATACTGCAGGCGCTCGAGGACGGGGCGGACTCCGTCTTCGTCCTCGGTTGCCTTGAGAAGAACTGCTACTACGACACCGGCTCGATCGAGGGGCGGAAGAGGGTGGAGTATGTCAGGTCCACCCTGGCCGAGCTGGGTATCGAGAAGGAGAGGGTCGAGATGTTCAACGCGTCCTCTACCATGGCATGGAAGTTCCCCGAGATCGTCTCGAAGATGGTCGAGGTGGCGAAGCGCCTCGGCCCGATAGGCAAGGGGGGCGATGACAGATGATAGTCGCGAAGAGGAAGCCGCTGGCCGAGATAGCCGAGATGGTCGCGCCGTACAAGAAGATCAAGATCATAGGCTGCAGGAGCTGCGTCGCGATATGCCTCGCGGGCGGCGAGAAGGAGGCGAAGGCGCTCGCGTCCGCCCTCAGGCTCAAGGCCAGGAAGGAGGGCAGGAAGCAGGAGTTCGAGGCGTTCGTGGTCGAGCGCCAGTGCGAGAAGGAATGGGTGGAGGAGGTCGAGGACAAGATCATGGACTCCGACCTCGTGCTGTCGATGGCCTGCTCCCTCGGCGCGCAGACGATCGGCGACATGTACCCGAAGAAGCTCGTCTTCCCGGCCCTGAACACTGGCATATTCGGCGTGCCCGAGGAGCA